>JAFAXJ010000566.1 GCA_019241095.1 Verrucomicrobiota bacterium
CATCGTACCTATTCGTTTTAAAATCAGCTGTCGTGAGAGCACGGGCTTGGTCAAAATCCAAGATGCTTATAGAAGTCGTCAGTTAACGAAGCAGCACGATGCAAGTAATCCGCGGTATAATCGGGCCCGAGATATGCCCCGTGCCCAAAGATGGATCCATATTCCATCAGGCCGTTACGCGAAAAAGTCCCTAGTCCTGCGATGATGGCGTCCCGCGTGAAGAGCACTAGCCCGTCCGGATCGGTCACCTTTGCAATGATTGGGGGTTGTCCAGTATAAGTGTTGTAAGCAAGAATTCGCAGTGCTGAAAACCCGAACAGGGTGACTAGGAAGACTGCTTGAATCCAACCTTGGTTAAGAGGAAGCCGCGCTTCGTTTTGATCGTCTCCATACATTCGGTAACTCCTTGGCGGGATCTCTCACCGAACCCGGCGGTATGCCTCAACGACTAACATAGCCGATTGCAGTTCGTCTTTGATCTGGATCAAAATTATACAAATTGGCTTAGTCAAAGGGTTCTCTCGCCGGCGAAAATTGGATTTGATCATCTGGACTAGACGGACGCAAACTGGACATTTTGCAGGTAGGGCTATGCGACAAAGGACTCGGCCTTGGCTAAATGAGAATCGCGGAAAAGGGCGATATCGGAAACGAGCAAACACAGAACGCTAAGGCTGGGGACGGAAACTGATCCCGTTGCTTATGGATCCGAAAATGACGGAGGGAGTGGGATTCGAACCCACGGATCCTTGCGGATCTCCGGTTTTCAAGACCGGCGCGATCGACCACTCTGCCATCCCTCCCATTCTCCAGACGGGCCAACTAAAATCTGGGCCGCTACAAAGTCAACGCCAACCGAACACAATGACCCGCCTAGAAAAGTGCGGTCTTATTGATCGATGCATAGACCGCGGACCTCGATCGAATCGGCAAGGAAACCGATCCTTGTCCTTCTATTCAAGTTCGGCTTAACCGAACAGGACGCCCGGCCTTATTGCGCCTTTTCCTCCTTAACCAATATCACTCTCGGTTGCTCCAAAACTCTGTCGAAGACAATGAAAGTATCCTTTTCGCCAGTTTTATGTTCGGAACCGTTTGAGACCTCAAAAGTATAATGCACAATAATCGCCCCAACGTCCTTTTGAGCATCATAACGGGTCCGCGTTATTTTTGATACGGCATAATGCCTTATCGGCCACTTCTTCCGTAGCCGAGCGAGATCAGCGCGAATCTCATCATAGTCTTTTATACCGTCGTCATAGTAATCAACACGATCCGCATAAAGAGCCATCTCTCGATCCAGAGATGGTGAACTGCCAGAAAGAATATATTCGGTTGCTGCTGCACGAAGTTGGCGGTCAGCAGTCTCGTTCGGATCGGCCTGAAGTGTGTTTGGTTGAGAAGATTGTGACTGATTTGCAGGCCCTTCGCTCACAGCTTCGGTATCGTTGCTGCCAATTACCGGTTCAGAAAAATCGTCTCTGCTTCCGACAGCATTTTCCGGATCCGCCTCCTGGTTCTCAGCAACGGAGATAGCCTTTTCGCATCTGCTGCTGTCATCCAGGATTGGTACATCGCCCGGAACGCTTGGTACCGATGCAACAATATTGGATTGATCGAAAATGAACTCTGTTTTTGTGAAAACAGGATCTGGGCCCGTTGCAATAAGGATGAGAACTAGCAGCCTAATGTCCATCGAAGTCAGGAATAGAGTCAACTTCATAGGTGTGGACTCTATCAAGCAATACAGTGACTCTGAGCATATTCGATCAAGCTGCCGTTTCCGCGCTCGTGTAATTTGGCTTGCATATCGGTTTGGGAGGTCTCGCGCAGTACGAAAAGACCTATGACCATCAATAGCGATTGCTTCCGAAAATCTGATCTGTCGATTGTCGAACATGTTTTTTGATGAGAACCGCCAAAGGGAGTGGTTGTCCAACAATCGTTTTGCGTTTCGGGACGGCCTGCGCGAGTCGTCTTTATCGATGCGGTAGACGGAAAAGCACCTCTATAGAAAATGACAATCCAAAAGTTTAAGCCCGGCTACGTACAAAGATCATTGGAGGAAAAAGCGCAAATTTCCGAAGATGGGTTTCCGATTTCGGTTTTGGATCTTTCACCAATTTCGTCGGGCGTACCTGAATCTCAGGCATTATACAACTCGATAAGTTTAGCTCAATTCGTAGACCGACTCGGTTACCGCCGCTATTGGGTCGCAGAACATCACAGTATCCCTAGCGTGGCAAGCTCGGCACCTGAAATGCTAATAGCTCATGCGGCGATGTTGACCTCGAGAATCCGCGTGGGCTCAGGCGGGATCATGCTTCCGAATCACGCTCCTTTACGCATTGCCGAATCGTTCAAAGTTTTGGAAGCTTTACATCCGGGCCGAATCGATCTCGGCGTAGGAAGGGCGCCCGGATCCAATCCAATCACTGCGCTAGCAATGCGAAGATCGAAAGAGCGGCTCGAATCGGACCACTTTCCGGAAGAGCTGGCGGAACTGATAGGTCTTGCGAGCGGCAGACTGCCGCAGGATCATCCTTTCGCCACGGTACGAGCAATCCCAACAGACGTGCCCCTGCCGCCGATCTGGATTCTAGGCTCAACTCGGGATGGAGCGCTCATTGCGGCAGAGTTCGGACTTGGCTTCGCATTTGCGCACCATATCAATCCCCATGAAGCCCAGATTGCGACTGAGACGTATTGCACCCATTTTCGAGCTTCTGCCTGGCTAGATCGACCCAGAATCATTGTAGCCGCTTCGGTGATCTGTGCTGACACGAATACCGAAGCCGAACGACTGGCGAAAACAGTCGAACTGGCCTGGGTGCGTTTACGAACTGGGAAACCTGCTCCGCTCTCAAGCCCTGAAGAGGCTGCTGAGTACAGTTACAACGCTTGGGAACTTGAACTCGCGCGCGCTTCTCGGGCAGTTTACTTTGTCGGCGATCCCACGAACATCAGTGAACGGTTGCTGCATCTCGCAGCTCAAGCGCACGCTGATGAGATAATGGTTACAACGAACATCTTTGGACATGCTGAAAGGCTACGATCGTATGAATTGCTTGCTGAAGCTTTTCACCTCGTCCCGGAGCCCGCGATTGCGGGCCATTAAAGGGTTTAGTTAAGCAACTCGAGTGAAGTTCGCCGTGCGCATAAAAACCCCCATAAAAGGGTTTTGTGACCTGATCAGCTGCGCCCTTTTCAAATCCAATATTTCTAGCCGAAAGACTTGCTGAAGTCGTCCCTGGGCGCGACAACTGTTGTTTTTTGCTTTGTCGAGTTCGCGATGCGTTCCTTCAGCCTCTGACTGTAGTGTTGGGCATCCATCGGCAGGCTTATTGGCTTACTTTCCCATGTCGACAACAAGCAAGCGTTAGCCAACTCGAGCGAATACAAGCCTTCTCGCGCCGGCGCGATCAGAGCAGTACCTTCCAAGATGGCCGCGACAAAATTTTCTAGAATTCCTTGATGTTGCGGCCCATGCCCACTTACGGGTAATTCGATGTTCCAAACAGAAGGTTTACCGAAACGTTCGGATGTCGTGCGAGAAAATTCATCCATTGGCACTTCGTTTCGAATGAAAGTGAAACGATCGTTCTCTATGGTGACGCGTCCTGAATCGGCTATCACTTCTAAACGGTTGCTACCGGGCGCTTCTCCGGTTGACGCTATGAAAATAGCCGTCATTCCGGAAGCATGTTGAAAATAGGCGATCACATCGTCTTCTACCTCAATATCGTGGTACCTTCCAAAACGGCAAAACGCTTGGACCAGGTTTGGCATGCCGAAAATCCATTGGTAGAGGTCGAGATTATGAGGACACTGATTAAGAAGAACTCCCCCTCCTTCGCCGGCCCAAGTTGCTCTCCACTCACTCGAGCGATAATACGCTTCGCTTCTAAACCAGTCAGTGATCGTCCATTGCACGCGCCGAACGGTCCCCAGTTGGCCAGAGTGAACGAGTTGATGGAGTTTAATGAAATATGGGTCAGTCCGCTGATTGAATACTGCAGCAAATACTTGATCGGGATTCTGATGGGCTGCAATCAATTGTTCAGCATCCTCCTTGTGCGCGGAGATCGGTTTTTCTACCAGAACATGCAGGTTTCGTTGAAGTGCTTGTATGCCGATCCTTGTATGAGAAAAATGAGGGGTGGCTATCAGCACAGCGTCGACTTTTCCCGAATCAAACATTTGTTCTGAAGATAAAAACCCGGAAGGATAGTTCTTGATCCTTTCAGGATTGAGATCGCAAACAGCCGCTAAGTCGCAGTTGGGAATTGTGTCATTGCAGAGCAGATTGGTATGAAAGCCACCCATCGTGCCCACACCAACCAGCCCCAAGCGAACTTTTCGCGCACTTACATGTGCAGTCATAAAGACCGTTCGCGCAACTGCATCTACATAGTCGCAAACTGTTGAGGGTTTCCAATTATTCAATCAAAACCAGAGTACCAATCGGCGTATTCTCGTATACCGTTTTAGCCACGGATGCCTTCCCAATGCGGATACAACCGTGACTGGCAGGCCGGCCGGGATTGACCCCTTGATGAATGCCATACTCGCCGAAAGAAAGCCGCAGGAAATATGGCATTGGGACTTTGTAAAGCGACGATCTCCGGACTCTCTCCTTGTCTGTCACTAGATAATGCCCCTTTGGAGTATCAAAGCCAGGTCGGCCAGTAGAAATTCTGCCCTCCACCAATGATACTCCGTCCCGGAAAAGAAAAACTCTTTGCGATGACAGGCTGATTCGGATTGAATAATGCGTTGCCGCCGGGTCCGAATCGAACAGGAGTTGTGCGAGTTCCGGATCAGCAATGTGGGCAGCATACTGAGCGGGAACCCAGCCCCACTTTGAAGGCAAATAACGCTTGGCGCCAAAACTAAGCAATAACTTGCAAGCCTCCGCATTGTCCATTGCGGCAGCTAAAATCAGGGGAGTAGCTTTGGTCTCCTCAGCAAAATAATGGGCCAAACGAGGCTTGATTGCTCCCAAAGTGATAAGCCGCTCAGGACCAATTTGCACCGTTTGGTCCGGATCCGCCCCTCCGGCAAGAGCTTCCTGAATGAGAGTTAAATTCCCGGTTAATACGCCCTCTTCAAGTTGGCCGTGACGACGATCTGCTATTTGCAACAAATCGGAAGTCAAACCGCTGAGAAGCAAATAAAGAACAAGCAAATCAGTGAGCATAATAAGTTAATTAATTCTTACGAAGACTCACATCTTAGATACTTTCCAATCGCCAGAGCTGTGTACTTAGACCACTGACTAAGTCGCATAGACAATCGAGCAAACAATTATCACGAAAAGTTGGGAAAACAATAATTAGACACACAGGTTTGAATTATGAGGATCAGCACGGAATTACGAACATTAGGACCATCTACTCAGGTTACGTCTACTAACCAACCCGCAAATAGAGTTCAATCCCAAAAGATGTTTGGTCTTGGCCTGAGTAGAACTGGAACCACAAGTCTAAACACAGCTTTGGAAATTCTAGGTTTCAGTAGTTGTCATTTCCCGGCTGATCCAATCACTCAGATTCAAGTACGAAAGTTTTTGGAATCGGGCAAAGGCAGCTTACGCCTTTCTCTGCTCGAGACACTTGATTCCCTCACGGACACGCCGGTCTGCTGCATTTTCAAAGGTCTCGATGCGGCCTATCCACGAAGCAAATTCATCCTTACGCTCAGAGATAAGGAGCCATGGCTGGACTCGTGCGAAAGATACTGGCACGAAGTCAGCATTCCATCTTTCACAGAAAATCCCATGCAACATGCCTATGCGCGAGCAATCAACCGGCATCTGTACGGCGTCGAGCATTTCTACAGTCGAAATTTTTCGCGCACGTTCGAGCGCTATCACCGAAATGTGGACGACTACTTTGCTAGGAGGCCAGGGCAGCTTCTAAAGTTGAGAATTTGTCACGGTGAAGGCTGGCAAAAGCTCTGCAGCTTCCTTGGTGCGCCTGTGCCGGATGTCCCTTTTCCTAAACAAAATGGACAAGGAACGGCCAAGAACAATTTGTATCCTGCCAGCTAACTTTGCCGCTTCGAAGATCAAGGTGCTCACCCTTCAAAGAGCAAGTTTCCGCCCGCTCGAGGTTTTGCGTGAACATCCAGGGTCTTTCAATTTGTTAGCCGGACAGTGTCGAATTCCGGGTCCACCAGCAAAAGCCAATGGTGCCCGGAGCGCGAACTTACTGAATCATATTAAGAATTCCTTCAAAAAGATAACGTAAAACGTACGAATAAAGGTATAGGGGTAATTCCGGGGACGACGAACGTCACGATCCCGAACGATAAGGCAGCTATTCCCCAAAGAGCTGAAACCACCAAGGTTTTTGACCAAGGAAAGAAAGTCATTGGAACCGGTGTGCAAGCTGCTGAATCATTTTTCAGTGATAAATGAAAGGGTTCCACACCATCTGTAGTCTCGACTTCAACCGGCGTTTTGTGGCGCGAGTTGTTGAACACTTGGAGTATCGGAGCCGAGCCAATCAGCATGTTTGGCCGTAGTATCGAAATGTGAAGTGGTTTTGAACAGCTCGTACTTACCATTCATTGCTACTGGTTCAGTTTTGTCTAGCAACGCGACGACCTGCTGTTCGTCCAGTGGACGAAACGTTTTCACTGCTTCAAAGGCTTGGTCCAGAATTTTTGAACTATCTATTCCCGTAATGACGACCGATGTCGGCAAACTCAGAGAATAGTGTAGACATTCCAGCGGCTTAACTGTCTTGCTTTTCAGTATTACGCCATCAGCACCACCAAATGTTTTCATCCCGAGGACGCCTATTTTTTCTTGCACGAGCTCAGGGACTACCAATCGCGCAAAGCTCCGGAAATGGGCGTCCATTAGATTCAAGGGCATCTGGACAGTGTCAAACTTGAATCCTTGTTTAGCTGCTATGTCTAACATATAAAGATGAATCCTTGGGTCCTTATGACCGGTAAATCCAATGAACCTAATCTTGCCGGCCTTTTTCGCATCGAGAAATGCCTCCATTGATCCATCCTGCGCGAAAATGCGATCCGGATCATCGAAACGTAAGACTTCGTGATGCTGCAGGAGGTCAATACGATCAGTTTTCAAACGTTGTAGGGATGTTTCGATTTGCCGCGTGGCCTCCTCCTTTGTACGACCATCGACCTTCGTCATCAGGAATACTTTGTCGCGATAGCCTTGTTGCGATAACGCCTCCCCCATTCGCAACTCGCTTTGTCCTTCATTGTAGTCCCAACTATTGTCCATGAAATTGATGCCCCGATCGATTGCTTCATGAATGAGTTGAATGGACTCATCATGCTGCACCGCCGGTTTGGCAATATGAGATCCTCCCAAACCGATCGCTGATACCATTTCGCCTGTACTTCCCAGAGGTCGATAGAGCATTTCCCCACGCATCGTGCCCGGATCCTTTATCAGTGGGATTTTCGCGTCTTCAGTGCCCGATGCGGGTTTTTCAGCTTGTGCCATCCGCACCCCGCCTACAGCTGCCGCAGCCGCCATGGTCCTGAAAATGAATCCACGTCTATTCATATATTTCTAGATCTTTAGGATGTTCGTTATGTGGAGATACAGCGGACGTAATTGAAAGAGTCGGGGCCTAACAGTTAACTGGGATAGAGCGGAGATGCATCCGTCGTTAGTCTAAAGAGCGGATAAATCGGCTAAGAAGGGGTTGAAGTCAGATTCCTGAACACTGGGCCATTCGCAACCAAAAGATAGCATCTATTAACGAGCAGTCTTCGCATTCTCGGCCCGATAGGCCTCGGCTAAAATGCTTACGGGATGGCGAACTCTAAGCTTTAAACCTCGTGATCTTGCACCGAAATCGATCTGCAGATGACAACCGGGATTCGCAACAGCAACCGTTGATGCTCCTGTGCTGGCTATGTGTTTGATTTTACGCTCCAGCAATTTCTGAGACATCTCGGGTTGAGTAATGTTGTAAATCCCCGCACTCCCGCAGCACCAGGTTGCTTCAGGCAACTCGATTAATTTCAGTCCCGGAATCCCCCGCAAGATCATTCGTGGTTGATTACTAATTTTCTGCCCGTGACAGAGGTGGCAGGCTTCATGATAAGTTACCGTAAATTTGCTGCCTTTGAGAGGTTGACGAATTCCGATCTGAATAAGCCATTCGCTTATATCCTTCAACTTGGTTGTCCACTCGACTGCGCGAACACAATACTTTGAATCGTCCGACAACAATCGCGCATAGGTCTTCAAGTGAGATCCGCATCCGGCCGCATTTGTTATAATTGCATCTAAATGCTGTAACTCCGGGCCAAATACGTCCAAGTTATGCCGGGCCAGCGTTCGGGCTGTTTCAGGCTCGCCGTTATGAGAATGAAGAGAGCCGCAACAATATTGTGTCCCTGGGGTAAAAACCTCGCAACCGTTGGCAAGAAGAACGTCGACCGTGTCACGGTTAATATCTGAAAAGACGATATCCTGAACGCAACCGGTAAGAAGGCCTACTCGATAGCGGGTTACACCGATAGGCGATTCTATCTTTTTGATCAGCTGGTGGGAAAAGTGCGATCGGGCCGAAGGCGTCTGGCGCTCTAAATTGCGCAAATTTCTCGGAAGAAGATTGACCAGACCTGTCTTGCGAGCCAGCGACTGCAGACCCGAAGCCTGATAAAGCCGAAGGCTTCGGCCAACCAGTCGCAGCAATCGCGGCCGAGTAAACAGCTGTTTAAGGAGCAGTTCTCGGGTCCAGGTTCGGGCCGGGGTGTCAAGCACCCCCGACATTTCCGCCTCCGCACGCGCAGTCTCAAACAGCAGAGCGTAATCAACTCCAGCAGGACATGCTGTCATGCAAGCCAAACAACCCAGACAGAAATACATTTCCTCGGCAAACACGGCTGTTGCGTTGCTTCGCCCGTCCGCAATCCCGCGCATCAGCGCTATGCGGCCTCGGGGACTATTTCGCTCCTGGTGCGTAGCATCATAAGTCGGACAGGTAGGCAAACAGAATCCGCAATGCATGCATTGCTGAATGAAGGAATAGTCCAGGGCTTTTAGAGAATCATGGCTGTGAGAAGGTTCCATCTGCTAAAGTCAAAGCTTAAAGATCTTCCCGGGATTCAAGATGCCTTTCGGATCAAATACATGCTTTAGCTGACGTAAAATCTGCACATTCAGATCGCCGATAGCCTCAGGTAAAAAGCTGCGTTTTGCCAAGCCTATCCCATGTTCGCCACTGATAGTGCCGCCAATCGCTACCGCATAGGAAAAGATCTCCGTCACAGCTTCGTGAACACGTCTGATTTCGTCAGGATTTCGTTCGTTGGCGAGAAAAGTCGGATGAATATTTCCATCACCGAAATGCCCGAAAGTTCCGACGGTTAAACGATATTTCGTTGCAACCTCCTGAATAAAACGCACCATGTCCGCCAGCTTGGAACGCGGCACTGTCGCATCCTCCAAAATTGTCGTAGGAGCAACTCGAGCCATCGCAGGAATCGCCATGCGCCGAGCGGTCATGAGTTTAGCAGCCTCTTCAGCATCTTTGGCCAATGATACAGACCTGGCCCCGTGCTCTCGAGCGATGCGTTCCATTCGAGCAGCCTCGTCCTCAACTGCAGCCGGGTGGCCATCCGTTTCAAGAATCAGAATTGCTTCCGCGTCCAATGGCAGGCCCACGTGGCTGAAATCCTCGATACAACGGACAGTCGTCTGATCAAGAAATTCCATCGTACACGGAATAATTTTGGCTGCGATGATCGCCGATACAGTGGCTGCAGCTTCGTCCATACGACCATACACAGCTAGCAAAGTCTTCCGAGCCGCCGGTTTCGGAAT
>JAFAXJ010000025.1 GCA_019241095.1 Verrucomicrobiota bacterium
CCCGGCGGGCTTCCTCCACATTGCGTGCTTTCGAATATGACGATCAGAACAGAGGCCTGCCACAATCGCTTGAGGATCGCTCCAGGCCCTCCCTGACTCTCCTTAGCCCTTTCCTCCTCCAAAAGGTCCAGAATGCAGGATTACAGCTCTTAACCGGAGGCATGATGTGATCTGGTCGAACCTGCGCAAGGGCGACGAAAACTGCCGCAGCTTCCGGAGACGGATGCTTTCGCTTATCTCAGGCGGACTTTCTAAAGCCGATATCGTCGTCAATCACGGCGCCAGGGCCGATCGGGACGCGACCTGCATTCGGTTGATTTAGCCTGTGGAAGGTAATCTTGTCGCGAACAATTTTGCGCAGAAAGTCTTCAAAGACCTGAATGGTTAGCTGCTCGCCGGGACAGCGTCGATAGCTGAAACCGAATGGCGCAAAACGAGCATAATCGCATACTGGCTTTGGCTTGCCTTCGACAACTCCAAAGACGGTTCCAAACGCGCTATTCGTAATCTCTACTTTTCGCCCATCTTTGACCTCAAAACTCGTAATGTCAAAGGGGCAACGAGCAAAACCCACTTGCTTGCAAGTTTCTTCACCTACGTCCGCGCTGGTCGGAACATGGCGATAACGATCAGGATCAAACTGCTCCGGGTGCTCCCAATGGATCGGGCTTTTACTAGTGCTCGTATGAGGGCTACTTATGTAGCTATTGCGCTCGTAAGCTAAGCCGAATCGCAAAAACGGTGACTCTCGGTCGCCATATTTATCTGCTGAGCCGTGTCTCACATTCTGTATCGCTGAAAGGCTCCCGCCATTCGGCGAAATCGTACGGAAGAGTTCCATAACGAACAGTTCAAGTGGGGTAAACGGGGCGCCCCCCGCATTATCGTAGTCGCCGCTCATGATCTTCTCAAAGGATGCGCGCACATCCGGATCACCTCCCTCTTCACTAAGACGCGACATGATCCCAAAGATGGTGTTACCCCATTGGCTGAAGGCCACAAAGTTGTGGAAACACTCGAAAACAACGTCCTTTTTGCTGAAGTGCTCTCCATTTCCTGCATTCTTGACCCAGTACCAAGCCATAGTCTTTTCCGGGTTACGCGTGCGCCCAGCAACAATATCTTCGATACGTTCGTCAATCCACTGTTTCAGGAAGTCCAATAGATTACGGACAATCATGTAGTTCTCGTAAACGATCGGATGCAGTGGATCGCGATATGCCAAAACAGTGTTAAACGCTTCTCCGATCCGGCGGACCTGACTTGAGATCGCTTCACCTTTTACCCCGACATGCAGATCCCAATAAACATCGAAATAGTAATCCAGATAATGGCGCATAAATGGTTTGTCCGCAAACTCCGGCGCCATGAGCTGATCGCATGCATCAGAGCCGATTTGAAACCGATCTCGAGCAATTGCGAAAAAACTTGACTCATCTGCAATCAGTTTTGCTTTTCAAGGATGCTGGCGAGCGTATTACAAATACATTCGGCTGAGGAGCCTTTTAACCCGTCGACGTTACTGCCGGCAAGCAAACGTGTTTCTCGGCGCTGACTTTTATTTCCCGCCCTTCCACTGCTGCGGGGCAGCCTTTCGCTGACGCATGAATGGTAGGGCGGGCCTCCCGGCGATCCGCGTTAACATCCTTGGCTCCGGACCCACAACGATTGTAAAGAAAGTCAGCCTGCTTTCTCGGCGCCAAAGCGTGGGATTGAATGATTTCCAAACTTCGGATTTCTGGACTAAAACCCGTGGAACTTGACCTTGCTCTACCACTCGGGGTTTACTACGAAGCTGGAATGGCTTCGGTAGAGCCAAGCGCATGCTCGAAAGGTTGGAAAGATCATGACTCAAACCTCGAAAACTTCAGGCAACCTCGTTTCCAATACGCCGCTTAGCGTGAGTAACCCCCACGCGTTGCTGGCCGAGGACGTTTTGAACAAGTTGCGGGGCCAGCAGGACGGCCTCACCGCCGCCGAGGCGGGGGATCGGCTAAAAGCCGTCGGCCCAAATCAGCTCCCCGCGCCGCCGAAAGAAGGGTTGTTGAAACGGTTCTTCAAACACTTTAACGACATCCTCATTTATATTCTACTTTTTGCCGGCGTGGCGAAGGCGTTTCTCGGGCATTGGGTCGACGCCGGGGGATTTTGGCCGTAGCAATAATCAACGCGATCGTGGGCTTTATCCAGGAAGGCAAGGCCGAAGAGGCGCTCGAAGGCATCCGCAAAATGCTCTCGCTGCGCGCCCACACACGGCGCGCCGGCGAGTGGGCTGAGCTCGATGCCGCAGAGTTGGTGCCGGGCGATATCGTGAGACTGCGCTCCGGGGACCGAGTCCCGGCCGATGTACGGCTCATCGACGCGGTCAATCTACGTGTCGAAGAATCAGCTCTCACAGGAGAATCCATGCCTACGGATAAGAAGGTAGCGCCGGTGGACGCAAATGCCGGAATCGGAGACCGGCGATGTATGGCTTACTCCGGTACGCTTGTTACCGCCGGACGCGGCATGGGAGTAGTCACTGCCACCGGAGCAGCTACCGAGTTGGGCCGGATTAGCCGGATGATGGCTGAGGTGGAAAGCCTGGCAACGCCGCTCACGAGGCAGATGGCTGCTTTTGGTAAGACGCTATCCTTCGTCATCCTCGGAATGGCTATCGTGATGTTTTTGATTGGCTGGCTCTTGCACGGCCGTAGCCTTGACGAGCTTTTTTCGGCAGCCATCGGTTTCGCCGTGGCCGCGATACCCGAAGGTCTGCCGGCGATCATGACCATCACCCTGGCGATCGGCGTGCAGCGGATGGTCCAGCGCAACGCGATCACGCGCAAGCTGACGGCAATAGAAACTCTGGGTTCCGTGACAGTGATCTGTTCGGACAAAACCGGTACCCTCACTCGTAACGAAATGACTGTCCGCCATCTGGTCACCAAAGTCGGCCAATACGATGTGGAGGGTATCGGCTACGCGCCGGATGGCCGAATTCTGCGTGACAATCAGGCGGCTTCGCTCTCAGCAAACCAGGACCTGCAGGCATTAGTCGAGGTGATGGCCGTTTGTAATGATTCGGAGATCGCTCAGGAGGACGGCCATTGGAAAGTAGTCGGGGAACCCACCGAAGGAGCGCTACGCACCCTTGGTCGAAAGGCCGAGTTCGACCGGGCCAATTACCAGCGATTGGCGGTCGTTCCCTTCGAGTCGGAAAATAAGTTCATGGCGACGCTTGACAAGGTGCCGGGAGATGGTCTCCGCATCCTGTTGAAAGGTGCGCCCGACCGGTTGCTCACCCGATGCGCCGAGCAGCGCTCCGCAAGTGGTGTCGCGGAGCCGCTCGATAATGCTTTCTGGGAGAAACAGATCGACCAGCTCGGCTCTCAGGGTTTGCGGGTCTTGGCGGCCGCCAGCCGCGAGGTTAGGAAGCAGAAGAACAGTCTCGCAATCGAAGAGCTCGATAAAGACATGGTCTTTCTTGGGCTGGCCGGGATCATCGATCCTCCGCGTCCAGAGGCAATCGAAGCTATCGCCGCGTGTAAGCAGGCAGGTATTCGCGTCAAGATGATCACCGGCGACCATGCCGGAACTGCGACCGCCATCGGCCGCGAGATGGGCATTACCGAAAACCCGAAGGCTGTCACCGGTACCGAGCTCGAGGCGGCCTCTGATGAGGAATTGCGCAGGATTGTCCCCGAAAGTGACATTTTCGCCCGCACCAGTCCCGAGCATAAACTGCGGCTGGTGCAGGCTTTGCAGGCCAACAAAGAGGTTGTGGCCATGACCGGCGACGGTATGAATGACGCGCCGGCACTGAAGCGCGCTGACGTTGGTGTCGCGATGGGAATCAAAGGTACTGAGGCGACTAAAGAAGCTGCCGAGATCGTGCTGGCTGACGACAATTTCGCCTCGATCGAGCGCGCGGTCGAGGAAGGACGCACCATCTATGACAATCTTCAGAAAGCGATTCTTTTCATTCTGCCCACCAACGGCGCTCAGTCGCTGGTGATCCTCGTCGCGGTGCTGTTGGGGTTGGATCTGCCACTCTCCCCGGTGCAAATCTTGTGGGTTAACATGGTAACTGCGGTGACGCTTTCTTTGGCTCTGGCTTACGAGCCCTCAGAGCCGGGGCTGATGCGCCGCCCACCGCGCCAGCCCGGAGCGCCTATTCTGGGGCAACATGCGCTTTGGCGGATCGGCTTTGTCTCCCTACTGATCGGCGGCGCGACCATTGCCGTTTTTCTTTACGAAGAGCACCGGGGTTATTCAATTGAAATGGCGCAGACAATGGCAGTCAATACCCTGGCGCTTGGGCAGGTGTTCTACCTATTTAATAGTCGGTTCCTGCGAGAATCTAGCTTGCGGTTCGATTTGCTGTTTACAAACCGGGTCGTCTGGATTGCTATCGCAGTACTCGCGGTACTGCAGCTGATGTTTGTTTATGTCCCCTTCCTAAACTTGTGGTTCCATTCAGCTCCGATTCCCGCCGTCGCCTGGATGTTGCCGATCGTCATCGGGTTAGTCATCTTCCTGGCGGTCGAGGCCGAGAAGGCGATACTGCAGAAAGGAAAGCCTTAAGCTGGCAAACTGGCGATCGGTAAATAAGCCATCCAAATTTAAAAGAGAGTC
>JAFAXJ010000008.1 GCA_019241095.1 Verrucomicrobiota bacterium
TCGAAAGATGAACAAGGGATTGTTGATCAGATACCGTTTCCACAAACGACTTGGCTCCATTGCTAAACGAAAAAGCCATTCTAGGCCACTGCGCTGCATCCAGTAGGGTGCCTGTCTTACGGTTCCTGAAATCAGGTCAAATGCCGCACCTACACCAATCATCAAAGTGACTGGCAGGGTTGCCATAGTGGCAGCCATAAACTTCTCTTGTTTCGGCGTACTCAGCCCGACCCAGCAGATGTCTGCCCGCAATCTCCCAAGGCGTTCGATCAACAACTGTTTCTCCCCCGTAGTTAGGGATCGAAAAGGGGGAGTATAGGTTCCGCAAATATGGAGCCCCGGAAATCTACGCTCGAGGGCAATCTTCAGCGATTCTGCGACGCCTTCTCTTCCGCCATATAAAAAGTGCCGAATACTGCCATCTGCCGACCGGCGACAAACCTCCAGCATCAGGTCCGGGCCGTATACACGATCCATCTGTTTAAAACCCTGAGCGCGACCGACCCATGACATCGGCATACCATCCGGCGTGTTGAGATAAGCACGATTGAGAATTTCCCTAAGTTCAGGATCGGACTGCGCCTCAGAAACACCGTGCACCCCAGTGACCGCGACATAGCCTTTTCGCCGTTGCTTTACCGCCCGAATCACTAGATCAGCCCCCTGGGCGAGGTTGATTGCACTTACCCCTACGCCAAGCACATTTGCTCTGGACACTGCTTCGGTGGCTTCCATTTCGGCTAGTCGGCGTGCAAATTGTCCAGCAAGTAGCATGCTGTCTAGCAACTTATTTGTAACGGCGTTGAGCTTTTATCATTATTCCAGGCAATTAAGTCCATTGGCAGGAACTATTCTGGGGCGGAGAGTATTGCACTTTAGAGCAAGGCTCTTCCGCGCTAGGCAGCTGGTTGCCTCAAGGGTCTTTCAAAGTGAACCTGTCAAGCGCAAGTCCGCCATTAGCCGGGAACTACATCAGGTTTTTGAATTTTGGGGATGATTTCCTGCGTAAATTTAACCAGATCAGAGTAAACCTTCTCTTCTTTCGGCTCCAAGCCTTTTGGCGAAGGTGGAATTGTGCTGCTCACAATGACATATGCCCAACGATGATTAATCCGGTGAACTATTCGATCCCAACTTGTTAAAAAAATGCGTTTAACATGATCATCCGTCGTCTTGTCCTCGCCAACAAACCAGTAAATGAAATACCCCTTGATTGGGCCTGTGCTGCTCGGACGCAGCAGGGTCAACATTCTAACATTCTGCGTTTTGCTGTCTTTCAGCTTGATAGGAAGGCTCTGCTCGCGCTGAATCGTCCAACCTTGTCCGATTAAACATACCTGCGGCCGGTGAATACTCTGGCGTTGCGCTCCGCTCAGAACAATCTCGGTCGTTATATCCTCTGACCCAAAGCCGACATAATGTTTTTTCGCAAACTCGGTGTCCTTCGGCAATATCACTTTCTCGCTGTCTGTTACCTCCTCATCGAACCCCAGATAATTACCGACGTTCGAGGGCAGATCCATAACGACCCCGGCTTTACTCTCGGTATCAATCTGCCGAAACAAGTGACAAACAAAAAGTGTAAGGCCAATGAGCAGTACAACGGCAACGGAACGCCAGACTGGGAAGCGAGCTTCAGTGGGTGTTTCAGATGACCGCTCGACGACCGTACTAGTTGATAATTGAGCCATATGTTCAGGAGGCGATTTGGGAAAATTTCGGGATTTAATAAGCGTCGGGGCTTGACCCGGAAGTTGGTGCGCTACTCGCAGAAGGCGTCACTACCGTGCGCTGCCTATTCGGAACGCCATTCAGAACCCAAGCTATCCCGAGAACGCCAAGAACCGCGGCGATATAAACCAAAAATCCGGCTGCGAGATGAAACCAGGTAGGGCTCTCGAGTGACCCTATCGCAAAATCTGATCCGAAAGCCATTGTGCCGAACGTCAGCATCAAGATTCTGCAAAAGTTCCCGAAAACCGCCAGGGGTAGAGCCGCAAGAAAAAGCACCAAGACTTTCCATCCCTTGTTAAAAGAAACGATACCGAAAAGCGCCGAAATCATTGTCAACGCGAATAGCGATCGAATACCGCTGCAAGGATCAGCCACATCGACACTGAATCGTTGTCCCTGCACAATACCAAGCACAGGATTAGCTGCTGAAATGATGGCCGTTCCGTCCCGAACGGTATGGACACCGATGAGATTCAAAAACCGGTAAGAAGCATCGCTCATGAGCAATCGGAGCGGAAAAGCAACAAACTGTTCAAGAAACACAAAAGGATAAGCAAAGAACAAGAAACACCAGATGAAAAAGAGTTCTTTGAAAAAGCGAATGCCCAAAAACAGAACGATCAAACCAGCGATCGCTAGTTGAAGAGCTAAATATCCGAAATATTGGATTGTAGCCATGTACCCCAACCAGTAGGAGACCATGCCCAAGGAAAAAATAAGAAAGCCCCAGTTCGACCCTTTTATCGGAATTTTAGCGAGTTGCCCTCTCTTAAGATACACCAGGAACAGAGCGTTCGGTAAGACGAATATCCCATGTTTCCATTCGTCACTGCTGTTCCACATCACTGAAAGCAGCTGCCAGAGGGGAATTGGATATAAACCGTATCCTGCTGTGTAAGGATAGAGGAGCAATCCGGCTACCGCCAAAATACTGGCTAGTAACGGGAAATACCACTTTTGTAAGAAGGGCGGATTATTCATCGGCAAACCGGCCTCGACTATAACGTGCTACCTCGGGCTCGCAAGCGATCACATTGTCAAACAGCCGTTTTCGTCGATGGCATTGACAAGATTAACTACCCGCAAAACGATATTAGGCCGAAATTGTTACACACACACACGTTTTCTGCTGACTAGCCACCAGGCTTGAAAACAGAGCCATCTCAGCTATTGTCCCGCCTTGATGAAACGAATTTGGGCCGAGTTACAGGGATAGACCGATTCGCTTCGTTTACGAAACAGAAAGCTTAGTTGGTGGCGAACTTACGCGATCTTAGACTGCATTTCCGTCGATATGCGGCTGTTCGAGCTACCGTTTATGCCATTCGCGCGCTTCGCAGAAGCTTGTTTCTCCTGGCAGTAAGTTTCTGTCGTGTCGTTACATCGCCGATTCCAGGACTTGGGTTTCCCGTCGGGTTTTTCTCTGAGTACGAAAACCTCCGGGCCTCGCCGCCGAAGGTTTTTGGCCGAGTCGAGATAGAATCGCAAGGCTCACCTTCTGCTTTGCCTGATAGTCTCATCGCTCTTTCCAAACTCAAACAGTATGAGTGTCAACCCTGGCCAATCCTCTGGTGTATGCGGAGAGATGCGCTCCTGATTTCGGAAAGTCTCGCGTTGATTGACTCCGGCAAACGGCTCTGCATAGAGGCGGCCTACAGCAAACGGTTTGCTAAAGACGACCCGGCATGGACATTTCCTATTGGGAGAAAGCCGCTTGACTTGCGTGGTCCGTGGACCAGTGTAATATCGCGTTTCACACCTGCCACTTCTCCGACCAACTATACCCATTGGTTTACTGACGCCTTACCGAGGCTGGCTTTTCTTAATGAATTTCCCGAGCAGACTAAGGTTCTGGTTCCAGCGTCGCTAAGCCATTTCCAGGCAAAAACGTTGGAGTGGATGGGAATATTCGAGCGTTGCCGTCCCACATCAGAGTCAAACATCCGCATTGAGGAGTATTTTTTCAGTAGTCCGCCTTCGATGATCGTTTCGTACAGCCCGTTCGCCGTCCAATTCGTGCGTGAGCGCTTCCTAAGGTTCGCTGTCAGCAAGGAATCGCACCCTCGACGTTTCTATGTTCGGCGGCGTGGTTCTTTACGAAACGTCGTGAATGAACACGAGGTTATCTCTTTTTTTCAGAAATTCGGTTGGGGCATTGTCGATGCAGGGGAATTCCCTTTGGAAGAGCAGATTGGTCTGTTCAAGAACGCTGAAGCGATAGTTGCGATACATGGCTCCGCTTTGGCGAACCTTCTATGGGCGGAGCCAGGATGTAAGGTGCTGGAGTTAGCACCAATCAATTATTTAACAGGGGTTTACGAATGGATATCGGATGTAAATGGTTTGGACTACAGATATATTATTTGTCCTGCCGATCCCCTGCTTAGCGCCATTGTTGATCTTGAGAAGGTCCGAACAGTCCTGGATTCTTGGGGTTTGTAGGCGCATCCAGAATTCCTTCTTACGGCCTGCTTCGGGTCGCGTGATTGATGTCTACTTCAACTTGTATTTTCCCCCCTGCGGAGGGCAGTGCTTCTTAGCAGCTCGTTGCCGCTTGCGCTGTCACGAACGCTGATCTATCGGCACAAACTTTCTACCGGCGGGATCACCAGTGTATTGGCTAAGCGGTCGATATAACTTGTTATCGTTCAGTTGCTCCAAGATATGTGCAGTCCAACCTGCGGTGCGCGAGATTGCAAAAACTGGAGTGAAGAGATCGGTTGGGATGCCCATCGAGTAATACACCGTCGCCGAGTAGAAATCCACGTCGGCGTAAAGCCCTTTCTTCTCTTTCATCAAAGCGGCTATGCGTTCCGACATCTCAATCCATTTCGGCTGCCCAAGCTCGGTACTAAGCTCTATGGCCATTTTTCGCAGGTGCGACGCTCGGGGATCGAGCACCTTGTAAACTCGATGACCAATGCCCATTATTTTTCTTTTCTCAGACAACGCGTTTTCGATGTAAGCGTCGACCCTGTCCGGAGTATTGATCTCCTGCAGCATGTGAATGACCCCCTCGTTTGCTCCGCCGTGAAGCGGCCCTTTCAAAGTAGCTACCGCCGCAGTAACGGCAGAGTAGATATCCGTGAGGGTTGAAATGGATACGCGCGCGCTGAAAGTCGAAGCATTCATCCCGTGTTCAGCGTGTATCACAAACGCCAGATCCAGTGTTTGCACTTTTTTCTCGGACGGCTCCTTTCCATCCAGAAGGTAGAGAAAATGCGCGGCTTCGTTTAAATCTTTACGAACCGGAGGCAAATCCAAACCGTTTCGTGCACGGTGGAAATAGGCGATGATCACGCCGACTTTGGCGATGATGCTTACGGCTCGGTGCTGATTAGCTTCCAGGCTGTAATCTGATGTAAGCGTCGAATCATGCAGGCCCAGCATCGAAACCCCGGTACGCAACACATCGATTGGGGAAGCAGCTTTGGGAGTACTTTTAATAAAGTCAATAACTGGGGCCGGAAGCTGCCGCTCTGAGGCAAGTTTTTGTTTTAGATTATTTACCTCAGAGTAAGTAGGAAGCCGGTTGTTCCACAGCAAGTAAATGATTTCCTCAAAACAGGTTTTTCCGGCCAACTCATTAATATCATATCCGCAATATATGAGCTGACCTTCCTGACCACGGACGTCACCGAGCTTGGTCTCATTTGCGACTACCCCTTCAAGTCCTTTCGATATATTGGCCATACATTTCTAATTTATCGGTTGAGGATTGAGACTAAAGTTTTGCCGAGGGTTGCAGGCGAGTCAGCAACAGTAATGCCGGCATCGCGCAAGCATTCTATTTTATCTCGGGCGGTTCCTTTTCCGCCAGAAATGATCGCTCCGGCATGCCCCATTCTACGACCAGGGGGCGCAGTAGCTCCAGCAATGAATGCTGTTACGGGCTTTTTGAGATTATCCTTGATCCAAGCTGCCGCTTCCTCTTCGGCATTCCCTCCAATTTCGCCAATTAAAATAAGAGCTTCTGTCCCTGCATCCTCGCTAAACAAGCGGAGGGCTTCCAGATGAGAAGTGCCATTGATTGGATCACCGCCAATGCCGATACACGTCGACTGCCCGTAACCCCGTTGTGTGAGTTGCCAAACTGCCTCGTAAGTGAGCGTTCCAGAACGCGATATGACGCCGATACTGCCCGGCTTGTGAATATAGCCGGGCATAATGCCTATTTTACATTGGCCAGGAGTGATGATCCCCGGACAGTTCGGTCCAATCAATCTGCAGGATTTTTTTTCTCGTAATGCCGCTTTGACCCGCATCATGTCCATGACCGGTATGCCTTCCGTGATGCAGACGATCAACTCCACTCCAGCGTCTGCAGCTTCGAGGATTGCGTCCCCTGCGAACGGGGCTGGAACAAAAATCATTGTAGCATTGCAACCTGTGGCTTGTCGCGCCTCGTAAACGGTTTCAAAAACGGGCACCTTTCCATCGAACATCTGTCCACCTTTACCGGGTGTGACACCTGCGACCACATTCGTGCCGTACTCCATGCAGCCCCTAGCATGAAACGCGCCGGAACTGCCCGTTATTCCTTGAACCAGCAATCTGGTGTTCTTATCAACGAGAATAGACATCAAAAATTTCGCTAACTTCTTGAGACACCTTTTGCCGCGGCAACTACCATCGATGCGGCTTCCGCAAGATCCGAGGCGGTTTGGATGGGCAGTTTAGAGTCTTCCAGCAACTGTTTGCCAACTTCAACGTTGGTTCCTTCCAGACGCACTACTAAAGGCACAGGCAGACTAACCGCCTTGACTGCGTTGATGATTCCCTGCGCGATAATGTCACAACGCATAATGCCGCCAAATATGTTCACCAGGATCGCTTTCACGTTCTGATCCGAAACAAGAATCTTGAAAGCTTCGGTCACCTGCTCTTCGCTGGCACCGCCGCCTACATCCAGAAAGTTAGCTGGCTCGCCGCCAGCATATTGAATGATGTCCATAGTTGCCATGGCAAGGCCGGCGCCGTTCACCAGGCAGGCTATGTCACCGTCCAGTCCAACATAATTCAAACTGTACCGGGATGCCTCGACTTCGCGCGGATCCTCCTCACCAATGTCGCGCATCTGCAAAATCTCTCTATGACGATAGAGGGCGTTATCGTCGAAATTAAATTTGGCGTCCAGCGCAAGGACGGTTCCAGTTTTCGTCACCACCACCGGATTGATTTCTACTAACGAACAGTCCAAGGCCGCGAACATCCGATACAAGTTTA
>JAFAXJ010000315.1 GCA_019241095.1 Verrucomicrobiota bacterium
GGAACGGCCGATATAGAAAACTTCTAGCTTGCGTGATGTTTATCTGTTATTTGACGTCTCATCGACGTTATCGTAGCTACTTTTGGTCATCGAAGCCCGATAAGGGCCAAACTCGCCGCCCTGGTGTGTTCAATTGCCCTTTTCCAACTGATGGGAGGTCACTGGATGGCATTCCAAACTGCGGCTTGGATCGGCATGCTGGTCAAGTATTCCAAAGCCGAAGGCGTGGAAGTTGGGATCTCTAAAACGTTTGACGGGAAGCATCCCTGTAGCCTTTGCCTCAGCATTGCTAAAAACAAGCAGACCGACAAAAGGCAAAGCTCCCAATCTGCAGCTTCCAAAATATTTCTACTCGCCGAATCCCAGGGACTGACCTTGAAACCTCCCGGTCACTTCTGGTATTCAGAGACTTCAAAGGATTTTCTGTTCAGCTACAACGGCGATCCACCAGTTCCCCCTCCTAGAATCTCCTAAGGGGCAAGTTGTAAACCGGTTTCCGGTCGTGTCTCACAGCGACTTCGGGACTCTTCACACCCTTTATCGAGAAAGTGCGGGCGCATTCGCCTTGCGACTTTTCACAGCTAGGACCAATCGAAGTGTATTTCAGAAATCTTTTTACTTCCAAAGGAGCGGTTTCTTTTTTCGTTTCCATTCTCACCCTTGTCGCGGCGCCTTTCTCCGCGTTTTCTCACGGATTTGCCGGAGATCGTTTCTTTCCGGCAACAATCACTACCGACGACCCCTTTGCGGCTAGCGAGCTGTCTCTACCAACCTTCAGTGCAATACGCCAACCCGGCCAACCTCCAACAAAGGTTTATGATATCTCTGCAGATCTTTCTGTGTTGGTGTTACCGCAGGTCGCACTAACAATCGGTGATGGATACAGTTTTCAGAAAGTGGCTAATCAGCGCGCGCAGACTGGATTCGACAACGCTGCCCTGAACATTCTTTATGAATTCTTTGAGAATGACAGGCACGAAACCATTGCTTCTATTGGTTTAACATGGGAAATCGGCGGGAGCGGCCGCAGATCGCTCGGCAATGACACCTTCAGCACCCTAATACCTACATTTTACTTCGGAAAAGGCTTAGGCGATTTGCCTGATAGTCTGCCTTTTGTTAGGCCAATCGCAATTACCGGAGAACTTGGTTTAGGTATCCCGACAAGCTCGGGTACACAAAGCAGCCCAAATCCAAACACGCTTGAATGGGGGATAGCGGTTGAGTACAGCTTGATTTATCTGCAAGAACATGTCAAAGACATCGGATTAAGGGCGCCTTTTAACCGATTGATCCCTCTCGTTGAGTTTGCTATGTCGACTCCGCTCAATCGGGGGGTAGACATACTAACAACCGGCACCATTAATCCGGGTATTATTTGGTCTGGCCAATATTTTCAATTAGGAATTGAAGCATTAATACCGGTCAACGGTCATAGCGGTCACAATGTAGGAGTAATTGCTCAGATCCACTTTTACTTGGATGATATTTTCCCCAGGATTTTTAGCAAACCCCTGTTCGCCAGATCGAACTGATGGGAAGCTCACATAAGCCTTAGCGAACTCTGACCCGTTACTTTAAGGGCTGGATGCTGCATTTGTGCGGTCACGTAAGTAGCGCTGTGAGGGCCGATTCAGGCTGCACCGGCCAGCGTGAGTGATTGTTCTAGTTCCGAAAGAACCGACCTAAGCAGTCTTAGGTTTTCTTATGTCAATTGAGTTAATACTAGTGCGTTGGTTGCACCTATCGGGCTCGATACTGCTTGCCAGCCTGTTTTTATTCGAAGCTTTGATTCTCCGCACAGCAAGTAATTCGTCAAGGGAAACTGGACGCCTACTCGTTGCGATTCAACAGCT
Organism: Verrucomicrobiota bacterium; assembly: GCA_019241095.1. Lineage (GTDB taxonomy): Bacteria > Verrucomicrobiota > Verrucomicrobiia > Chthoniobacterales > JAFAMB01 > JAFAXJ01. The sequence goes on from JAFAXJ010000315.1 coordinate 1,857, forward strand.
AATCTGCCGCACTGCATTCTGTACGCTCATCACAACACTTCTATCGTGGTTCGGCTGGAGTTGGTTGGTCGCCTCGAATATGAGTGGAGACGACTTGATTCAATGTTTACAAAGCGGTGATTGGTTGACGGTTATAACAGGGACACAATTCGGTTACGTTTGGCTGTTCCGCCTGATTCTTAGCTTTATTTTTGGAATTAACCTCTGGATGGTGGCACGCATGCCAGAAAGGCGAAGCTTCTCACAGATAATCCTCATCGGGCTTTCATTAGTACTACTTATCTCCTTGGCATGGGCTGGCCACGCTACTGCAACTCCTGGCCCGTTCGGCATTGTTCACCTTGCAGGCGACGCCCTGCATCTCCTTACCTCAGCATTTTGGCCGGGAGCGCTGGTACCTCTTATCGTATTCCTTGTTCTGCTGCTAAAATCAAAGCAGGTTGAGGCAATTGCATTGGCAGCGCCAGTTGTTCGCCGATTCTCAGCAAGTAGTCTGATCGCGGTGGCTGTACTGGCTTCGACCGGCCTTCTAAATTGCGTTTTCATGGTCGGAAGCTTTCAGTCACTTCTAGCGAGTACCTATGGCCAATTACTGATTTCTAAGGTCATTCTATTTTTTGTGATGGTCGGGTTCGGTGCCTGGAATTTTTTGGTGTTGAGGCCCAGATTAGCGCTTCAGCTCAAAACTGTCAGCTTAGTACGACAAAAGAGAATAATTCTTCTTTTGCTTAGAAGCGTTCTATGGGAAATCGTGCTTGGGACGTTGGTAATCCTTATTGTCGGCTTGCTTGGAGTTAGTCCGCCTCCAATGAGATGACTACTCGGCTTAACTTCCTTCCGCTAAGACCGTTTAAGTTGCCGTTAACTTTTGAGTTGATAGGCCAAAGCGATAACTCCATCAGGAAACATCGGTGCTGAGTCAGCATGGAAAAGCTGCTCTGGCGCCGCCTTGTTCAAGCTTAGGCTTAATGTTTCGCGTTCGAGGCTTGCGCGTTTATACAATCGGTGAAGCTCGTCTTCCTTTCGTCCTCTTTGATTGATCTCCTCGAGCACACGCAATAATCCTCGTCTATGCTGAGATCAAGTCTGCGCCGCATAGCTTTGTCGTCCATGCTCGTTGTGATTGCTCCAGTGAGTGTCTTTCCGGCGCTGAAATCGAATCCCGTACACTGAGGCCGAGTTGCAATCCGCTGTTCCAATGAGTATACCGAACGCGCGCACTTGGGCCGATGTGCCGCTCTCAGTATTGCAGCAGCAAGTGGCCCATTTGCCGGCATTCAACGGCGCGACTGCATTTTCCGTCCTTGCGCTTTCCGGTAGAGGAGAGCATGGAGCCTTTGGTGCTGGCCTTCTTAATGGCTGGAGCGAGAGTGGTCGACGCCCGATGTTCAGCATGGTGACGGGGATTTCAACCGGCGCACTGATGGCACCGTTTGCTTTTCTCGGTTCCGCTTATGATCAGCGTCTGAAGACGCTT
>JAFAXJ010000552.1 GCA_019241095.1 Verrucomicrobiota bacterium
ATTTACCGGCATCCAATTCGTCGACGGAGAAGAAGTCACCCAACAAGCCGCTTAATCAGCTACTATAAATCCGGATGCGCCTTCCTCCCGTACACAACATTTGACTTACACAACATTTGACTATATCTCTCCCGCCTTTCTGATCGGCCCTACGCTTCCATGTGTTCTAAAGGACCGGAGCGTTGGAAGCAAACGATCGTCGGCCATCGCACTTACAAGCGCTTTAATGCTGGAAGAGAGTACAGCTTCTGTAACTGCGCAGCATCCTGCGAGACCTGTCTGGCGTTCAAAAATATTTCATGTGGATCTTCACTAAACTCAATTTTGAAGAATCCGTTTACAGGGCGTATAGCCGCGTCTGCGAGATCGTCCAAATTTTTTATTTCATGCCCGTTGATACGTTCAACAACCAGGTTATTAAGCTGTTCATAGCCTAGAGAATCCTTAGTCGGCAGGATCTGACTGAGAAAAACAATCTTTCGCCTTTCAGGAAATAGCTCCGACTGAAAACGATCATAATAGACCAGTTTTTGCGGGGCATCTTTCAACCAGTTTGGTCCCCATTCTCGAAGGTATTGTCTGGTAAGTTCCTCAAAAACAAGACCACCGAGAATAAAGTACCGGGGCGGTTTACCGACGGTGTAGGGTTCTACGACATAGTCTTCCGGAGGCCGTCTGAACAACTCGACCTCGAGAGCGATGGGTTTGCCATTCCGGATGACGGTCATCGGGATCGTCTGTCCTGAGTAGGCCTCAGTGGTAATCAGGTGGGTGATGGAAAGCTTGCCGTAGAGTGGGTCTACATAACTTCCGTCTGCATCGACCGCATGATCGTTGAGAGCTACTAAGACATCGCCCTCTTGTATTCCAGCCTTTGCCGCTGGCCCGTTGCGATCGAGTTGAGTGATATAAACTCCGGAATCTGTGTCTTCCAGTCCCAGATAGCGCCGTAACTGCGGGTCGCGTGTCGACGAATAACTGATGCCTGCTCTCGGAAAACCTTTATAGGGTTTGTTCTTAGATTCTTTCAGAAAATGGTCGATCACGGGGCTCGAAATTGCGTCGATTGTTTGAGATCTTCCATCGTAACGCATTAAAACAGCTGCCAAACGGTTGCCCTTAACAATCGGCATCGTGAAACTGTTTTCCCGGAACTGAAGCGGGCAACTGAGACGGAACATCAGATACCCCGATTCTTCCAAGGCGTACTTGCCAACTTCTACGCTGGTTACCAGCGCCAGGGTCGAAACCGGTGTACCATTCGATTCGAGCTGCAAAACTGATAATTGATCGCCGGTTTTGACATCTTCTGTAGTCGGCAAAGCTTGGAGACCATTTAAAAAGCTTGGATCAGCCGGTGCTACAATTGCCAAGTTAGCCTCATAATCTATCGCTTGAACCGTCGCGGTTGCTTTCGGGCCACCGTCCGGCTTTTCCAGTTCTATGTAGCTGCTGTTTGCAACCAACTCAGCGGTAACAAGAATCTGATTGCCATCTACGATCACTCCGAGCCCACGGCGGCCGGAAGGTGCTTCCTTGCTCCAGGGGCGCAAAAAATCAAACGCCTGGTTTGTAGAATTAACCCGTATTACTGAGCTCTTTCGTTCTGCCGGGACCGGTTCATCTTTGGGTGTCGGCTCAGGCGCGCCTATCAGCAGTGCATTGCAAGTCATCCAGCAGCAGACAATCAGGATCCCTTTCATCATAATGTACCTCCTTCGATGTTCTGCTCGCTTTGGATGTTGTAACTTGCTAATATGCGAGATCTAGCCTGCTCGACTGCCGATCGCTCCAAGACAGCCGGTCGTTCATTGCCCACGAATCGAATCACATAGTAATCTGATCTTGTAGCAAAAGCCTCTGCGGCATCCTGTAAGGTGAGGATTTTGCGACTATTAATCGTGTCGACGATCTGGAATCTCAGATCGGTCAAATAAGCGTTCACCGGGTCTGGAAGAATATTTGAAAGGACGATAACCTCTGGACGCGTACGATAGATCTCGTCCGTTATGAAAAAATTGTAGAAGTACCTGAGGCGCAAATGGTCAGGCTGATAGGCATCCATGAAATTTTTCGATAGAGGCTGAAAAACCAGCCCGCCGAACAAAACGAACCGCGGAGCTATGTCGTAGCGGTTGGCCAGCATCATGTAAGGCCAATTTCCTTTCAGCTCCAGTTCCACCGTTTCATTCATCTTATTCCGTATGATTCCGAGTTTCACGTGATCCCCCTTGAACTTGCGTTCCACAATTTCGGACATATCGACCCGTTCGCCATCCAGCAGAACGAAGCCGTCACTCGCGATCGCATGATCATCAATCGTGAGCAGAACATCGCCCTCCTGTAGCTTGCCGGCACTCGATCCAACCGGTGAAACTGAACTGACGAGGACTCCTTGTTCGTCGTCAGGCAAACCTAGCGCTTCGCGTTCAGCCCCATTTAGCAGTTTGAAGTAGGTGATCGAAAGATCTACATAACCGTCATAATGACCGGTAGAGATATCTTTCAAGAAACGATTGATAACCGGTGTTGGAATCATATAACCAACATTTTGAGCGACTTCTCCGCTGTAACCTTGAAACGCAACACCGACCACTTTGCCGTTTTGGAGCACAGGCCCGCCGGAATTTCCTGGATTGATCGCAGCATCAATCTGAATCGTCAAATGCGAATCAATCCCGGAATGGGTATAGGTCTGAAAATCTATACGTGAAACGATTCCGCGTGTAACGGACAAGCGCTCCCCGCCAATGGGGTACCCATAAACACTGACGGGTGACTCGATTTCAGGCAAATCTCCAAAGTTTAACGGCAAAGTGCTATTGAAGAAGGCCTTATCAGTGACTCGCAGGATAGCGAGATCACAATCGTGGCCGACAAACTGGACCACGGCGGGATATCGCTGTGGATCATCCTCTTTTTCGACGACAATAAATCGGGCATTACTGACAACGTGAGCGTTAGTGAGAATCCGATTCCCATCAATAACGAAACCAGCCCCAACACCGCCGGAAATGGCTCCAGCGTTCCAGGGTTCTCGATAATTGGGGTCTTGTGACGTCGTGGAAATCCGAACAAGGCTTTTCGTAATGTCCGGTGACTTCGGACTCTGCGCTACCGCGTTCGTGACAACTAAGAGAACAGCAAGGAAACGCATCATCTTTTTGAGCCGGGAAGTTTGCCCAGAACCTAACTACTGTAAAATGGTTTGTTTGTTGCCCATCAACCCCAAATCCTTTTGTGTTCGAGGGATGGCATCTTGCGAGGGGACAGTCACTCAGTGATGGGTCACATCAACGGGTAACCCGCTCAGCGGCATCATCCCGGAGAGTCTGGACCTATCTGGCGCCATTGTTATCCCGCAGGTCACCAAATCTGACACCGTCCTTCGCGCTCGGGCCTGAACCGGCCCGTACCTCCATCTTCTCAAATCGTGATTAGACGTTAAAACGGAATTCTATCACGTCCCCATCCTGAACGAGGTAGTCCTTGCCTTCGATTCTAAGTTTTCCGGCTTCTCGAGCTTTCGCGAATGAACCGAGCTCAACTAGAATCTTGAAATGTACAGTCTCAGCTGCAATGAAACCTCGTTCGAAATCTGAATGAATAACTCCCGCGGCAGCCGGGGCTTTGTCTCCCGATCGAATCGTCCAGGCTCGCGATTCTTTCTCTCCAGTGGTGAAATAGGTTTGAAGTCCAAGCAATCGATAAACTGTTCGAATTAGATTACCTGCTCCGCTCTCGTTGACTCCGATGCCAGCCAAGTATTCAGCAGCTTCTTCGGGAGTAAGATCTATCAATTCGCTCTCGATCTGGGCACTAATCACAACCGCGTCAGTCGATAAATGATCACGAGCATATTGCGAAACGGCCTCAACATGCAGGGTTGCCGGGGTTGTCCGGTCTGAAGCAGACACTGCCGCCAAATCTGTTTCGCTCACATTGCAGGCGAGAATGGTAGGTTTGCTTGTTAGCAAAAAGAATGATCGCAATAATGCTTTTTCTTCCGGCATGATTTCTAAAGTCAGGGCGGGCCTGCCCTCATCGAGATGCGGTAGCAGCCGGCCAAGGAGATGCGCCTCAGCTTTGGCTAACTTGTCACCGGAACGAAGCTGTTTCTGAATCCGATCCAATCGCTTTTGAGCGGCGGAAAGATCGGACAGGACGAGCTCGGTATTGACTATCTCGATGTCGCGCGTAGGATCGACGGACCCGCTAACATGATGTATATCGCTGTTTTCGAAGCAGCGGATGACCTGTACAATTGCATCCACTTCTCTGATGTGGCTCAAAAACTGATTACCAAGACCTTCCCCCTGGCTGGCGCCGCGAACGAGCCCGGCGATATCGACAAACTCGATTGCTGCTGGAACGATGCGCGCAGACTTGGAAAGTTTGCCTAATGCATCCAGGCGAGAATCCGGGACGGAGACGATGCCGGTGTTTGGTTCTATCGTACAAAATGGATAGTTTGCGGCTTCTGCCTTCCGAGTACGAGTGACCGCATTGAAGAGTGTTGATTTTCCTACATTTGGCAGCCCAACGATTCCAGCGCTCAACATAAAACTAGTGTCCTCCTCGAAATAAAATTCATTTTGTTCCGATCAAAACCGGCCCTTTGGCATACAACAACGTAATAGTTATCCTTCAAAGCCAACCTTGACTTCCTGGTTCAGATCATACGATTTTGCTTCTTGCATATGGCTCAGCTTACTACAACTCCTCCTGGCCAATCCGACACGGGTCTGCCGTCCAATATCGCTGCGAGCATATGTGCGTTTTTCCCGTTAGTAGGGGGAATCGTTTTTTACTTTATCGAGAAAAAAGATCTCTTCGTAAGGCATTGGGCAATCCAATCGATCTATCTGGGTGGGGGACTGCTAGTCGTAAGCATCGTGATTGGGATTCTTTCCGCTGTACTCGGCCATGTTCCTCTCCTTGGAATTCTTTTTTTCCTGCTGCTCCAATTGCTGAATTTGGTGATTAACCTCGGAGGTTTGGTATTGTGGATTATCGGAACCATTCAGGCTATCCAAGGACGCCGCTGGGAATATCCCGTAGTGTCTCAGTACGGCAAAAGATACTTCCCGAATCTGACCTGATTGCGGACAGCCAAATCGCCTCTGCGTAAACCGATATCAGGCGTGCACCGTTAGCTCCGGTGCTGATTTCACCGCCGTAACCAGCGGACGGACCAATCTGTCAAGTCGCTCTATCAAATCGGGAGCTTCACCGAACTCTCCGATTCGCCGGACGATTGCGCTTCCCACTACCACGGCGTCGGCCATCTGAGCAATTTTCAAGGCCTGTTCAGGATTCGAAATGCCAAAACCGACCGCGATTGGTAACGAGGTATATTTTCTGATCGTAGCAACATTTTCGGCGATGGTTGCCGAAATGTCTGTCCGTTCTCCAGTGACTCCCTCGCGTGAAACGTAGTAAATGAACCCGCTGGCATCAGCGACAATCCGGCTGAGTCGAACTTCTGACGTTGTCGGAGCAACAAGACGAATTCGATGAAGCTTTTGTGTTCGGTCCGGGAGAAGCTTTTCGTCAGGGGGAAGATCAAGCAAGAGCAACCCATCCGCGCCGGCTGATAGAGCTTCGTCCTGGAACCTGGAAAAGCCGAACTGGAAGATTGGATTCAGATAGCTGTAAAGAATTATGGGAATAGGCGATTGTTCTCTGATCTGGTGGATAACAGTTAAGAGCTTTGGTACAGTCGCGCCGGCTGCTAATGCTCTTTGTGCTCCCAACTGATTGGCTACGCCGTCGGCCAGCGGATCGGAAAAAGGAATCCCTATCTCAAGAAAATCGACCCCTGATCGCGCCAGCGCTAAAGCAATGTGGACGGTCCGAGGCAGGTCCGGATCTCCACCAGTGATATAGGCCATAAACGCCTTTTCCTTGCGCTCACGAAGAGCAGTAAAAGTCGTATCAATCCGGTTTTGGATACTTGCGTTCATAAGTGGTGCCTGTGAGCGTTGTCCTGCGCCTTTGGCTTCTCGAGAAGATTTGCTCATTTCCCCTGCTTGCTCTGGAATTCAGCTTTCACGGGAGTTGTCTTTCTTGCACTCGGTCCAGAAAGCTAATGAATCAGCTTGGCTGCGTTTGTGGGTTGTCCCGTCCTCGGGTTTCCCGTCCTCGGGCGTTTCCTGAAGTTGATCGACTCGGATTACCTTGCCATTCTGGGCAATTTCCAGATCAAGAGCCGGCACGCCATCTTTATCGATTTCTATCTGATAGATCGTTGCATCACCCCACTGGAACTGGCCGACCGGCTTGGCAATACCTGTGCCCCGCAATCGATCAACAGCTTCTCGAACTGGAGCGGGAAGCGAATCCTCCTGTGCGACACAGGGGATAGTCTTTGCGACGCAGAGGATAATCAGAGCAATAAGCAAAAACCATTTTCGCGACATTCTTTTCCGTTAATCAATAGACCATCTGCTGGTTTTTAGCACTGGATCGGTAAATGATCGCACGCACCTTTTCCAACGTGACGAGCCCTCCTTGCAACACATCGTCCAGAATGGGCAAGAACTGCTCAATTTTGTCCTGGCTATCAATAATCTCGATGATGATCGGCAGGTCCATGGACAATCTCAAAATTGTTGACGTATGTAAGCGGCTGGATTTGCCGTAACCCATCGGTCCACGGAGAACGGTAGCTCCAGCCAAGCCTTTCTCACGGGCTTTAAGTACGATATACTCGTACAGCAATTTCCCGGCATGGACGTCCCCTTCTCCAATAAAAATTCGCAAGAGCATTGAATCGATTGGGAGTTCAGCAGGCATAGGGCAAAACTATTTAATGATCGGAGAGATGGGAATTAGGGTACCCAAGGTCCAGCCAGTCCAGACAGAAAACACGCACAATAATGTTGAGAAGAAAACGTTCATTGTTGCTAAGTCCACGCGTTTTGCTCGGAGCAAAGTGAAAGTCTGTAAGCTAAGCGACGAAAAAGTCGTGAGTCCTCCGCAAATGCCAAACATAAGAAACTCAATTCCAGCTTGTCTCATTTCTGGTGATGCTATCCGAGCCGTGGTGTTTGCTGCAAGGCCGATAAGAAATGAGCCGGTAACGTTGACTATCAAAGTGCCAAACGGAAACGACTCACCAATTTTCTGAGCAATTAATCCCGACCACCAGAACCTCCACATCGTTCCGAGCGCGCCACCAACAAAGACGAGAAAAAATGCCCGCATGGTTACATTTCAAATGGACGCTGATGGGACCATTTGCATTGGATCAACTGCCTGTGTTCCGCTTTCCCTGGGGCAAACTGGAATCGCTAACAATGCATGTAACATGTTGGACATCGAGCAAGCGACTCCAGACAACGAAAACCCGAGTCAAAGCCTGAGAGGTCCAGAAAGTAACCACAGACCGGCTGCATGATGCAGTAGCCGATTTGGAACGCACCAACGATGTAGGAGTATTGTGCAACGGTAAAACTCAGCTTTGCCTGCAATTCCGGCGCCAGCGCCGCCAGGGAATTGCGCGCCAAGTAATTTGATAATGATTCCCAGACAGATCAGCCCGACAATGCGCCAGCGCAGTCCTTTCATTTCATCTGTTGTAATCGCACTGGTTCTCAGGATTGCCTGAAGGTGGGAATAGTTTTGGGGAAATTTTCGTGTCCGTCTGTGTTTAGTGGGTTTGTCGTGTTCTGGCGAGTGTTTTCCCGGGTGTTGCGGCAAGGTTGTTCAAAGAGAGGAAAGAGGATCGAGTCCCATATTCGGCTACCTTCCGCTGAATGCATTGCCTTCGCTCAACGGAGCTGAAGAGGTGCGCACTGTTCAGCTGTTCTGATAGCTTTTCCTTGCAAGCCCAAACTTCAACCCCTAAAAAAGTGGCGGCATGAGCTTTCGGCCAGCGCTATTCCTTTCACTTTTTATGCTTCTTTTTTGGAAGGGGCAGCTCCATGCACAGATCCCGTTATCCTTCAGTTTTGACCCAGGCACCAACGGAAAGGTTTTGCTTCCCTATTGGATTCCGGCTCGGCCTTTGGCTTCGCCAAAACCTCAAGCCGAATTGTCGATCCCGATTATCCCTATTTCTGATCCGGATGATCTCGCACTGACGGTGGTTTTTCGCGAAGAAATTGGTGCTTATTTAAGCGTTTACTGGCAGGAAACTGGAGGCAAACCTCAGCTTCTATCTGCGAATCTCTTTGAAAATATTGGTCTACTTAACCAGCGAACGCTCCTGATCACCCGGCCAGGGATGGGGGGGCCGGGTTCAATCCTGATCAGATCGAGCCAACCCGTGCTCAACATTATCCGTGTCCGGTTGGATTGGGTGCGTCCAGGTGTTGTGCGACTGGCCGATAATGTCCCGAACGGCGCATTGATTCTTACAGGCAGCAAAATTTACGCCCCAGAGGAGGTTGACGGCTCCCCTTTGACACCGATTGCGGACACCTGGGACAAACAGATTCTGACGAGCTCCATTACAGATGAAGCGGAGCGGATAGAACGTGGCATTGTGTATCAGATCGAGGTACCTCATAAGATCAGCCGGGCTCGTATTGAGGTCATGGTAAACGGCTTGCGCTTTGACCAAAACCTGCGGCTTTGGATAAACGGACGAATGATGGGTGCCTTATCGATGGACATCCCGGATCTAAGCGATCCTGGTTACGTTCCGACAAAGGAAGGACATACCCAATTTGTGGGGTGGCGAAAAGGAGTGATGATTCTTTCTGCGGGAAGATTATTGGTGGGAGCTAACAATCTTGAGTTCGATACTCCACAAGGTTCTCACATCGCGGTCAGAGACTTTTTACTTCAGGTAGATTATTCAGGTAACTAGGGCCTGATCCCCGCCGAACCCCGGATTCCTCCAGCGCTTAATGGCTTGGCCGCGCCGATTGACTTGAGTCTGTCATGCTTTAATTTTTGTTTCGAAGTTGTGCATATATGAAGATTCCCGCTGTTTTTCGCAGGAGGACGAGCGGTTATACGCTGATGGAAATCATGCTGGTCATCGCCATCATCGCCGTCATTGCTGGTGGCGTCATTGTCAAGATGACCGGAGCTCTTGATGTTGCAAAGATCCAACGCACTGAGCAGGACATTAACAATATTTACAGTGCACTGAAGCTCTACGAAGCACGCAATTATCAAATGCCTGATCAGAACCAAGGGCTGGAAGCTTTAGTTGGCTATCCCACAACCGGCGCTAAGCCAGCTAACTGGACCAAGTTGATGGATAGTGTTCCAATTGACCCCTGGAACACACCGTATCAATACCGAAATCCTGGAAAGAAAGATCCGTCCGGCGTGGATGTTTATTCACTTGGTCCGGAGCGGAAAGAAGGAACCGGCAACATCTATCGTCGCGTAAACTGATTT
>JAFAXJ010000335.1 GCA_019241095.1 Verrucomicrobiota bacterium
CACCCGCAAAATCTGTTCAGCTCTTAAATAGTATGGCTCCATCTCGGCATAGGTGAATGGCCAAGCCGGAGATACTCCTTCTTCGTGTGCTATTTCGCCAAAATCTTCCTGGCGCAAACGAGGCAACGCAGCCCCATATACTTTGGTATTGCCACCAACAAAATAGTGCACCCCGGGGGCGAAAGGTTTGCCCCTAACGTCGTACCAGATTTCTTTCGGCTTGTAGCGTTTCTGGTCAAATACGGCAACGGGACTCCAATTTTCTGCTTCCCGAGGTAGAAAATCTCCGCGTTCAATCAACAGAACATTCAGCCCGGTGTCTTTCAAAGCGTAGGCCGTCATTCCACCGCCCATCCCTGATCCCACGATTACAACGTCATACGATTGCATCTGCAGATCAGCCCTTTACTGAACCAGCCAGAAGACCTCGAATGAAAAAGCGACCGAGAAAAATATAGATCAACGCGGTTGGTAAAGCGGCGGTGACCGCGCCGGCCATCACAACGTTCCAATCGACCGAAAACGAACCTGACAAATTATTAACTGCGACCGTGACTGGCTGCAGGACTGGGTTCGGCAGAATGGTAACGCCAAACAAAAAGTCGTTCCAAATATTAGTAAACTGGAAAATTCCCACAACAACAAACGCTGGTTTAGAAAGGGGCAACATGACCTTAGTAAAAGTCCTAATCAGACCAGCGCCGTCAATTCGAGCAGCCTCTACTAACTCGTCAGGAATATTAGCAAAATAGTTGCGAAATATTAAACTGGTAATCGGCAAACCATAGATGACATGAACGGAGACCAGCCCCCAAATCGTGCCATAAACTTTCAATATTTGCAGAGTCTGGATAAGTGGAATGAGGATGCTCTGGTAAGGAATAAACATTCCGAACACCAGAAAAGAAAAGACGATGTTCGAGCCCCGGAACTTCCATTTGGCAAATAGATAACCGTTGATCGCACCCCAAATGGCGGAGATGATCGTAGCAGGAATAGCGATAGCAAAACTATTGCCCATGTTAGGGCTGAGCCGGGTGAACGCTTCCACGAAACCGCCTCCTGACAATTGGCGTGGCAAGTTCCACATCGTGCTTAAACTGACCCCGCTTACTTCCTTTAAGCCAGTTACAATCATCACGTACAAAGGCATCAGGAAGAAACCCATACAGGAGAGCAGGAATAAAAGGATCAGGTAGTCTCCCGCTTTGCGAGGAAGCGTTTCTGGCAAAAGAAAAGGCGAAACTCTCATGAATGCCGGCGATTCTCTTGGGTTAGAACGTCCATTCAGGAACTATCTTTTGCGCAAACTCGACCACAAATAAGGTACGATGATGATGCTTACTAACAACAGCATAATTACTGAAGCAGCGGCTCCAAGGTTGTATCGAGTCGCCTTGAAAGTTTGATCGAAAACAAAGATGCCAGGAACATCGGTGGCAAAACCCGGGCCAACGCCGGTCATGGCAAATATTAAATCGAAAATCTTCAGAGAAACGTGTCCAAGTATAATCGCGGTACTAACAGTTACTGGGCGCAACAGCGGTATGATGACCTTTGTGTAAGTCTGAATTTCAGACGCTCCATCGATCCTTGCGGCTTCTCTGAGATCATGCGGAATCGCCGCAAGCCCTGCTATATACATTGACATGGCAAAGCCGGTAAGTTGCCATGCGGCAGCGATGACGACCGGTATCATCGCTACCGGAATGCCTAGCTGAATGCTTAAGCCTTTAACCGCAGGGAAGATAGCTCCTAACCAACTGTTTAAGGAGAAAATCACTGAAGGATCAGTTGTCCAGCCTGGGTGCAAAGCGGGACCTCCCATAGCAACCATCAGCTTATTGATCCCAAGAACGTCCAGCAGAATATTAATTCCTGTTTCTGGATTAAAGATCCAACGCCACACGATTCCGGTCACGATAAAAGAAAGGGCGTATGGAAAAAGGAATACGTTACGAAAGAGCGTGTGGCCAATAAGTCTTCGGTCGAGGCAGAGCGCCAGCAGAAGGCCCATGCTAATTGAGAGACTTAGAAACAAGGTCGTGAATACGACTACGTTACGCAGATTTGCATGCCATCGAGGCATGGAAAACATTTGGGCATAAGTAGCACCGAACGGTTCACGAAGATCAAGATTCACCCGCAAAGTGCCCCATCTAGAGAGAGAAACCCAGACAGTTACGGCAATAAAGACATAGACAAAGATCATGATCAACGTCATTGCCGGAGCAAGCAGAAGCGGCGCTAACGATTGATCAGAGAAATGGAATCGCGATTTTTTGACCTGCCCACGCGACGCCTGGTGCGAAAGAGTCGTCGCCGGGGCGGCAGCAGCGGGGCTAAGGTGAGAGCCTTGCGACGCGCTATCCCCGGCGACGAATTTCATGATCAGGAATTAAAATGGAACGAAACAGGCCGTTCTGCTGGGAGGCATTATTTAGCGATGTTGCTATCCTTTGCAGCCTGAACTAAAGCAGCACTAAGTGCCTCTGCATTCTTATCGACTACGAATTGCGTAATGGCATCGTTCAATGCCTGCTGAAACGCTGCAGGCGCTGCTTCTCCATGGACGACGCTGGGCAAGAGAGCATCCTTGGAAAAAGACTGCATGGACCACTGGAGGTACGGGCCGAACTTGCTCTTATCCACATCGGTTCTTACCGGTATTGATCCTTTGAGGGGGTTAAAGGCTTCCTGAGCCTCTTTGCTGCCGATACTCTTCAGCCAATCCGTGGCGGCTTCCGAGTGTGGAGCGCCTTTTGCTAATGGAAACCCGTCGGCAACTATGATGAATGCTCCGTTTGTTCCTGGACACGTCACCCAGCCAAAATCCTTATTATCCTCCAAGTTTGCTTTGGTAAATTCGCCATGTGCCCAGTCCCCCATGGACGTGAACGCGCACCTGCCTTCCATCACTGCTTTTGTGGCTTGATCCCAGGTTAAAGCGGAATGGTCGGGGTTCTGGTAATCCAGCATTCGGCCATATGTCTTTGCTGCTTGTTTGACTTTCGGATCGTCAAACGACATTTTTCCGCTGAATAGGGCTTTCCAGGCATCGGGACCTACAGTTCCAAGCAGCGTGTTTTCAAAGAGCTGTGCTGTAGCCCAAATGCCGGAGTCGCCAACAGCCAGGGGAGTAATACCGGCAGCTTTAAGCTTCTCGCAGGCGGCAAAGAACTCATCGAAGCTCATCGAATCGCCTACTGTGATCCCGTTCTTGTCGAGAAGCTTCTTATTGTACCAGAGATCGTTACCACGATGAATGCCGCATAAAACTGCGTATGGCTTCCCATTCCTGGAAAGCAGGTCGATGAGTTGTTGAGGAACAACCTTTTCCCATCCCTCGCTTTTGTAGATATCGCCAATAGGCAGGCAATAACCAGCCTCGACATATTGGCCGAGCAGTTCCCAACCTGGATGAGTTTGCCAAGTGTCGGGAGGGTTACCACCTGCAAGTCGGGTTTGGAGAACGGGCCGGGCGGCTGATCCGCCGCCGCCCGCTACAGTGGCATTGATGATCTCAATACCGGGATACTGTCGTTTGTAAGTCTGGAATAAGGCGTCCAGAGCAGCGGCTTCACCGCCGGAAGTCCACCAAGAAAAGACCTCGAGCTTTTGGTTATTTTCGGCCGAAGCCGGAAATTGGGCCGCAAATATTATTGCGAGTCCAATTAGAGGGGAACAGATGTGTTTTTTCATTTTTTAAAACTTTATTGGTTTGATGCAAAATCTTGATCTCTGCTCTGGATCTTGGAGCGAAAACAGCGGTCGCCCCGTGCCCAGATTCAGTTACGAGACCAATGTTTGTTTCAGACCAATCTTCATCTATCAATTAGAAAATCGGAATCTCGTTAATCGGTCTAAAGCGTAAAGCAAGAAGTAATCGCCCCACATTACGCTTTCATCGACACCGATATCCTTGCGTTTGTGATAAATCCCATGCTTTAGAATTCCTTCCCAACCTGGAGTACGCTCGGCCAGGAACTCAGAAGATAGTAACGTTGATAAAGTTCGCCATGCTCGTTCCCGATATCGGCACGCGACCCCCTGGTTTTCAATCTGGTCTGCTATCTGCAAAAAACCACATACAGCGATCGCCGCCGCTGAACTTTCGTAAGCCGTCCCTCCTTTGTTTACCATGTGCTTGGCTTCATCCCAATCGTTGGGCGGGATGCCGTGGTCAGGCGTATTTTCTATGAAATAATCTGCGCAAGCTCTTGCTGTGTCTAAAAAGCGAGAATCATTGGTATAGGCGTAGGTGGTGGAAAAACCAAACAGTGCCCAAGCCTGGCCACGTGCCCAGCAGGAATCTCCACGCCAGCCTTGATGAGTGCTTTGATGGAGAAACTCTCCTGTTTCAGTGCTGAAGATACCTTCATGCGCGGTGCTGCCATCGCCTCTAACCAGGAATCGCCGAGTAGTTAAACAGTGATCTAAGGCGATTTCGTAAAGCAGCCTATCTCCCAGTTGTGCCGCGGTATAAAAGATTAACTCAACGTTCATCATGATATCGATGAACAGACTCTCAGGAGCAACAAACGAACGCAGATAGCGGCCGTTTCGTTGAAAGCGCAGCGCCAAGGTTTTACCCGCCTCCAGCACCGTCTCCTTTAAGGACGATTCACTGGTCAATTCAAACCACACCTTCCAAGTAGGCAAAAACAAAAACCCGAGGTCATGAACATTCCGGTCCGTCTTGCGATACTCGATCAAACGAGAATATTCCTCTGCTTTTTCGCGCCACCAAGGATCCTGCGACCGGCGTGCAACGATCCAAAGCATTCCGCCAAGAAACCCTTCACACCAATGCGTCCAGGATTCAGAATGGTGATGCCAACGACCATTCTTTGTGAAGAGCGGGAAATATCCCGGATGGTTGGTCGTGAGGCGCCGAAGCTGTCGCTCCGCAAAGTCAAAAGCGTCCTGAGCCTTCTGCACGAGATCGGTAAGAGCGCCGTCGTGCATTGTGTCGATTAATGCGTCCACCAACTGCTCCTAGGACCGAGGTGGACTTGGACTGTCTTTAATTCCGTGAATTCATCGATAGCGAACCTTCCCAACTCGCGGCCAAGTCCACTTTCCTTGTACCCGCCGAAACAGAGTTCAGCTGGACCTTCCATGAAAGTGTTGATCCAGATCGTACCCGCGCGAACGCGCCGGCTGACAACAAAAGCAGTATCAATGTCGCGGGTCCACACACCAGCAGACAAGCCGTATGCGGTATCGTTCGCGATCTGGATAGCCTCCGCAGTCGAATCGAACGTCATAACAGATAAGACGGGACCAAAAATCTCTTCCCGTGCGATCCGCATCTCTGGGTGAACGCTCGAAAATACCGTTGTTTCGACAAATCTACCCTCTACGTCCTTCATCTGATATCCGCCCAGCCTAAGGTCGGCGCCGTCACTCAACGCGGACTCGATGTAGCCGAGTATCTTTGACAATTGCTGCTCGTTGATGATAGCTCCGACCTTAGTTTCCTGGTCAAGCGGATCGCCCACCTTGATTGTCTTAGCTGTCTCTACAACCCGAGAAATAAAATCCTGTGCTATAGGCCGTTGAACTAATAACCGGCTTCCACTATTACAGCATTCCCCCATGTTGAAACAGATGCCGAACACAACAGCATCGAGCGCAGCTTCCAGATCCGCATCGGCGAAAACGATTTGTGGATTTTTTCCGCCAAGCTCCAGTTCGACTTTTTTGAGATTGTCTTGCGAGGCGCGGACAATCGATTTCCCTATCTTTGTTGAACCGGTAAAGGACATCATGTCCACATCGGGATGAGCCGCGAGGCGGGACCCTGCTGGGTCACCGAAACCGGCCACAAAGTTGGCCACCCCGTCCGGTAAACCCGCCCTTGTTAGAAGCTCGCCAAGACGCAGCGTCGTACCGGGCGTCAGTTCGCTCGGTTTTACGACGCAGGTGCATCCGGCCGCTAATGCGAAAGGCAATTTCTGGCTGATAATCAGGAGTGGAAAATTCCATGGCGTTATCATACCGACAACGCCGATTGGTTCTCGCAGTACTAAGCCGAGCGTCTGTGGGCCAAGCGCGTTATGAGTATCACCATAAATGTTTCGGCACAGACTTGCCGCGTAGTCCCAGATGCCGGCAGCCCATTCCATTTCATCGCGAGCCTGGCGGATCGGTTTACCGCTTTCCAACGTTTCGATCAAAGCGAGTTCATCTTTGTTGTCACGAATCAGACCGGCTGCTCGCAAAAGCACTTGCGCCCGTTCAGCTCCCGAAGAATGAGGCCAAGCACCACAATCGAAAGCGCGACGTGCAGCTGCCACGGCACGGTCAACATCGTTTGCGTTCGCCATTGAGTATTCACCGATTTTGATATCGTGAGCGGGGCTGTGCCTATCGAAGCATTGGCCGGAGTCATAGGCTTTTCCGTCGATCCACATCGGGTAGGCAAACGGCTTGGAAGGCAAAAGAGGGTGCATGGTTGTTAGTTTCCTTGAAATTTTGGGGCTCGCTTTTCGCGAAAAGCAGTTTGACCTTCCTGTGCATCGGCCGTGAAAGCGTTCATCGCGCCCGCAAGAGCTTCAAGCACGGCGCCAGGCGATTTCCCAATTATTTGTTTGGCGGTCTGTACCGCCAAGGGAGCATTCATGCTGATCTGCTCTGCCAAGGCGACGGCGCGTTCAGTCAACTCTGGTTTAGGCAGGACCTCGTTCACCAGACCCCATCGCTCGGCAATTTCGGCATTTATGGGAGAGCCGCTTAAGATCATTTGTTTCGCCCGCGCAACACCAATGATTTCGCTCAATCGCGACGTCCCTGTCCAGCCAGGCACGGTTGCTATCTTTACTTCTGGCATCGCGAAGAAAGAATCGGTCGACGCCAAGCGAAGATCAGCAGCCAAGGCAAGTTCCAGGCCGCCGCCAAACGCGAGTCCGCTAATGACTGCAATGACAGGCTGCCGGGTCGCAGCTATGCGCTCAAAAACCTGATGACCTTTCCTGATCCATGTTGCCCACATCTGTACCGGAGACAATCCAGACCAGGCGTTTATATCCGCGCCTGCACAAAATGCCCGGTCGCCAGTAGCCTCGAGCAAAACAACTCTTGTTTCGAAATCTTGCTCAAGTTCTTCGACAAAGTTTCCGAGTAAGTCCAACATCTCGGGATCGAGGGCATGAAGCTTTTCCGGGCGATTAAGGGCGATGCGGGCGATCGATCGCTCCTTTTGGAAGTACACTTTCATGCTCGTTTAAGTTCTGCACCCACCTGTCAGGTTTTGCACCAAACGCTCCGCAGCGCGATAACAAAGGGCAGCGAGCGTCAGAGTTGGATTGATACCAACGCAGCTCGGTAGGACAGCGCCACTGAAAACATACAGACCGGCCGTGTCGTGCACTTGCAGTTCGCGATCGACCACGGTTGTAGTTGGATCATCGCCCATTCGAGCGCCACCGAAATCGTGGCTGCTTCCTACGCCAGTGAAGCGTGCTCCTCGCCAGGTTTTAGTCGCTCCCATCGCACGAAGGATCTCCTCGGCTTTCGATTCCATCCAATCCGCGAGCCGGTTTTCATTTTCGCGAAGGTCGTAAGTAATCCGCAACAACGGCAAACCGATCCCACTTTTGTCTCTGTGATGGGTGTCCAGATCCAAGTAATTGTTAGAATAGGGGAGCGAATCAGGCTGAATTCTGACCACGCCAAAATGCTGCCATTGACGGAGATGATCTTTGTAAGATTTTCCCCAGGAAGACACGTCCGGCGGTAAAGCTTCACGACTAATCTGGATAGGCAAAAACTGCTGCTCGGCCCCTAAGGTGGCACCCCCGATGAAGCCGTGTTTTACAAAATCAAATTCGGTCGAAACGAAATCGTCCAAAACTATCCCTTGAGCTGCCG
>JAFAXJ010000448.1 GCA_019241095.1 Verrucomicrobiota bacterium
TAATTCTAATACATACGCGAGCTTTGACGTTGGGTCGGGGGTCAGGGGAGCTGACCAAGGCGTCTGGGGAGCTGACAAAGGCGTCGGTAAACAGTGAGCTGCATTGTTAATGTCGCTTATCCATTTGCTCCAGCCAGCCTGGATACAGTTGGTGGCGCAGAACAAATTCTGAGCCGGTTAGACCAAGCGTTAGTCCAAAATGGACACGACTCCATCGTGATTGCCTGTGAAGGATCTCAAGCCGCGGGCCATCTTTTCACAATACCGCGTCCGAGAACTGTTATTACCGAGGAGGCCAAATCACATTATTACTCGATTTATCAACAACTGATTCGCGAAACACTAAAAAGGTTCTCAGTGGATCTTGTGCACCTGCACGGAGTGGACTTTTATCGTTACTTACCAAAAACAGATCTGCCTGTGTTAGTGACCCTCCATTTACCAATCTCTTTTTATCCAAGATCGATTTTTGACCTGTGTGCAGTCTGGTTTCAGTGCGTATCCGAAGAACAACATAAGAACTGTCCGGCAGCCGGGAAACTATTACCGGCCATCCCTAACGGGGTTCCGGTTGAACTGACGTTTCATCATTCTAGGAAACGTAATTTCGCGATTGTCCTAAGTCGAATCGCACCGGAGAAGAACATTCATGGCGCGATAGATGCTGCCAAGCTTGCAAAAACTGCTCTATTGATCGGTGGTGAAGTGTTCGCCTACGAGGATCATTTGCACTACTACCAAGCTGTGGTGGCGCCTCGTTTAAGCGCTCAGTGCCGGTTTTTGGGCCCTCTGAAGCAGAAACGCAAGTGGCGCCTTTTAAGGGCGGCCAGTTGTTTAGTTCAGCCTAGCATAGCGGAAGAAACAAGTTCGCTCGTTGCCATGGAAGCATTAGCTTGCGGCACACCTGTTGTTGCTTTCCCGTCGGGTGCCTTGCCAACCATTGTCGAACATGGAAGAACAGGGTTTATCGTACGCGACATCGCGGAGATGGCTGAAGCTCTAGGCAAAGTTCACAATATTAACCCGGAAGATTGTCGGAAGGCAGCGCGATCACGATTCAGCCTCCATCAAATGGTGGAGCGGTATTTTTATACTTATGAAAAGTTGATCAATTCCGGCGCGATTGCCTGAACGGGTATGTCTTTCCTGAGCCAGCGTTTCACGGCCGAGCTCATCAATAATATTTCCGATATTAAGGTGCTTGAAAGTGAATGGATTCAGCTCTGGCGATCTATCCCAAGCACAACTCCTTTCCAAGCTCCGGCCTGGACCATTTTCTTCTTCCTGACCATTGCTAAGAGTAACTACTATGTGCTGACGTTTCGGCGAGCGGGGATACTCTCTGCCATATTCCCTTTTTATATTTATCAGGATAATGGAGTTAGGAAATTGATGGTGGCCGGTTCGGGGCTTTGTGACTATTTAGATCTAATTGCTGACCCAGATAATTGTGAAGAACTCAAGCCATTCTTTTGGGACGCCCTTCACTCGATCGCAGAGTTGTGGGACATTTGCGAATTTCAAAGTCTTTGCGAAGACGCGAATCTGAGAAAAATAGTTCCCGCTCCTCACTGGCGCTGTCGCCAGGACTTTCAGTGTGTCAGTCCAGTCCTCTATCTGTCTCCTGAATCTCCGAGATTATGGCCAGTAAAAATGAGCCGCAATCTTGCATTTGCACGGAGAGCGCTGAATCGACAATACCCAATTCGCTATCAAACTGGAGATCGATATGGTTGGACAGTTTTGTTTGACGCACTCTTATCCTTACATCGTAAGAGATGGCGCGACCAAGGGGGAGGTGTCTTTAATGATGTGACATCCCCATTTCACCGTGCCGTAGCCGGATCCTGTCTAGAGCTCGGAATTTTGCGGCTACATGCTCTTTTCATGGGGGAGGAAATTGTAGCTGTTCTCTATGGCTTCAAGTCAAAGCTATCAACGTTCTATTACGTAGGCGGATTTAACCCAGATTTGTCGCAATTCAGTCCGGGATCGCTCATCATTGCATATGCCATCGAGCAAGCTGTAAAAGAGGGATGTAATGCGTTCGATTTTCTGCAAGGTGCTGAGCCTTATAAGTACCGATGGGGCGCTCAAGATACACCAGTTTTCAAACTAACCATCAGTAAATAGTTGATTCTGCTTGAGCACGGGTTGGATTACCTGTCGTAAGCGGGATTTAACTACCTTGGCTCGGATCCCTGAATGAAAGCCTGCGTTTTCAGGTGAGCCTCGTAATCCGTATACTGCTTTGGAGGTGATTTCATGTAATAGCTTGATGGGCTGGATAATGCGCCACCAATTCTCCGATCCAACCCGATCTTTGCACATCTGATAGCGTCGACCACCACCCCAGCCGAGTTCGGAGAATCCCAGACCTCCAGCTTCAACTCGCAGCTAAGCGGTACACCGCCGAAGGTCGTACCCTCCATTCGGATATAACAAAATTTCCTATCTTTTAACCAAGGAACGAAATCACTGGGGCCAACATGGACATTGCCATCAGTCGGTCGTTCTTCCAGTTGGCTGAGAACCGCCTCGGTTTTTGAGATCTTCTTCGATTCCAGCCGGTCTCTCTCGAGCATATTCAGAAAATCAGTATTGCCCCCAAAGTTCAGCTGGTAAGTTCTATCCAGTCGGACTCCTCGCTCTTGAAACAAATTTGTGAGGACTCGATGCACAATTGTAGCACCCACCTGACTTTTGATATCATCCCCTATCAATGGCAACCCGTGCTGTTCGAAACGCTTTCGCCAATCCTTATCCGAAGCAATAAATACCGGGATACAGTTAACAAACGCACATCCGGCCTCAATGATCTTATCAGCATACCAACGCGTCGCCAACTCTGAACCAACAGGCAAATATGACACGACTATTTGTGTGCCGGTCTCTTTTAGAACTTTTGCGATATCTTCGGATTCGCCGGGCGCGAGCCGAACCTTGCTTGTTAAATAGACTCCCAGGCTGTCGTGAACCGCACCTCGATATACCTTAGCATCGGTTTCGGGAACGTCGGCAAACTTGATAGTATTATTTGGCTCAGCAAAGATTGCTTGTGATAAAGGCTTGCCTACTTTTGTTTCGTTGATATCGAAAGCCGCTGAAAAATCGATGTCACTGATGTGGTAGGGGCCAAGCACCGGATTCATTAATCCCGGGGCATTTCCAGTAGCATCGCGATAATATTCGACACCTTGCACGAGCGAAGAGGCGCAATTTCCAACGCCTATCAGCGCGACACGTATCTTTTGCTCAGACATTCCGTTTCTCGATAATCTAAAGTTTTAAGAATGTCTGATTCGTAACGACGCTGACAAGCACATTGCGCGAAAATACTTTGGAGGTTAGTTTCCAGGCAATTTTTGATCGTCCTCTGCCTTGTTACCAGCAGTCTCCTCCGAGGAGATGAACTCCTCTGGCGGCTGACTCATCTGTTCTTTTTCGCGCTCCGGTTCAGGATCATTGGAGTAGGAAGGTGTGGTCATAAGATCCGTATGTAGAGTAAAAGTTGAAGAAATCAGGGTCGCAAACCCGGAGCGGCCTATTGATCATCCGTGTTTGATGCTAGTTTCCCTCGCATGAGTCCCTTCAGCGAACTCCTCTAGCATTTTGCGATTAAAGGCTGGTATGTCGGCCGGCTTTCGACTCGTCACCAGTCCGTTGTCGGTAACGACTTCCTGATCTACCCAGGTACCTCCAGCATTTTGGATATCGGTTCTAAGCGAAGGCCATGAAGTCAGCGTTTTGCCTTTTACCCCGTCCGCTTCTACTAAAGTCCAGGGCCCATGGCAAATTGCCGCGATCGGTTTGCCGGATTCCAAGAATGATTTTACAAAAGCCACTGCTTTTGAATCCACCCTCAAATAATCTGGATTCATCACTCCGCCTGGCAGCAGAAGTGCATCATACAGGCTAACGTTAGCTTCCGCAATCTGAAGATCGACATGGAATTTGTCTCCCCAGTCCGAAACGTTCCAAGCTTTGACCTTGTCTTTTTCGATTGAGATGATGAATGTCTTTGCCCCAGCTTCATCAAGGGCCTTTTTCGGCTTCTCGAGCTCTACTTGTTCAAATCCATTCGCGACAAGAATCGCAACGCGCAGATTGTTCAAATTGTTAGGCATATCCCTCTACTTTGTTTAACAGATCAGGTTCGCTTTCCCATTCGAGGGTGGAGGTATCGATGGCGATAAGGTAAGCGCAAAGGGATCGCCGCTTGCTCGCAGGATCGAGGAAACAAGATGACGAGTTTCAACTGGTTGTCCCAGCTCCCGTCCGGTGCCAAGTTGCGTACCAACCCTCGGGGAAAACTTCGGACAACTTTTCTGGTTCAAGCACTCGCGTCAGCGGCTTACCAAATTTTCGGGTTAAGGCTCCAAGTTCCGCAAGCCTGTCCCGCGCCTGGCGAACTGCCCTTTCCCGCTCAACAGGATTATGGACAGATGCGGCATCTCTCCATATCGAGCGCCCCGCCATAAATCCTGATCCGCCTGAACGAGCTGCAATTTCGACCTGCCAACGAAACGCCTCATAGCCAACGCCTGCAGACAAAAGCATCCATGGCGCTTTCACGCTGGCATCAAGCTGCTTACAAGCTTCCAAGGCTTTTTCCCTTCCTGCTTCAGTTTGGACATAGCCTGGAAACTCTACTTTTAGAAGATCTGCCCCAAGTACTTCGGCTTGCTGAGCGCTTTCCAGGATACCTTCCACACGGCGCCTTCTCCAAGACTCGCTTTTTGCATCTTCCCCTTCCAGTGCAAACCAGATCGGCTCGACTACAAGCGGCAATGAAAATCTTGCGCAACTGTTGACCAAGGACCTCACCACTTCGCGCTGGTGCTCCGCGACTTTGCTATCTGGGCGGTAAAACCATAGAAGCTTGCAAACATCTACGCCCATCAACTTCATCTGTTCGACGCTCCAATGCTCGCGAAACCGAGTTTTCCTATGCACCGATATTGGTTTGTAATCTTCATCTTCGATACTGGCCATCAAGCCGACCGAGCCTGGCAATGCTCCCGAAACGATTGCGGGCGCAAGGCCGAAGCGCGCGTCCAATAAGAAAGCGCTGCACTCAGGAGCTAGTGCACGGATTAGCTCGATCTTAGCATTAACCGTCTGTTTGTAATCTACTGCGCGTGGGTTAGGAGCCAACAACTCCTGGAAATCAGACAAATGGTCTAATGCACAAACGAAAAAGAATCCGTCTTTGGTCGTGACCCGTTGCAAGCTTCGCCATTTTCCCGGATCAATGCTTAGCGTCTTATTATTCATATTTTTAGCTCTGGCTATCACATCGAAAATAGGCCCCT
>JAFAXJ010000456.1 GCA_019241095.1 Verrucomicrobiota bacterium
CAATCCTTACTCATCGTCATACAACCTTTTACAGATTCCACTATGGACTCGTTTGTTGTGAGCGCTGGATACATTCGAAACGAGCACACCAGTTGGCGCGGACTACACGCGAATCTCGCGGATCGCGCGTCCGGCAATTCAGAAGCCTCAATTGGACAGGCTTGGCCTAGGCGACCCTGCGGCGCAGATTGAACCTTAATGTTAGTCATTAACACGAGTCTTTGTAGGCGAGCCATCCCGGCTCGCCTTTTGGAATGAGGGCTATCCTGGTTGGCTGCGGCGCAATGAGCGCAGAGTGGATTCGTTGCGCACAAGAGCTGGGCGTCGAGCTGGTCGCTTTAGTAGATCTGAATCCGGTTGCCGCTCAAAAAAGGGCACAGGAGTTTAAGCTGGAAGCAAAACAGTTTGCCGAGTACGACAAAGCCTTAGCCGAGACCCGTGCAGATGCGCTCTTTGATTGCACCGTACCCGCAACCCACAAAGAGGTGTCTTCAAAGGCGATGCTTGCCGGCCTGCATGTTCTTGAAGAAAAGCCGCTAGCCTTAAATATTAAGGATGCGCTCGAACTGGTAGCGCTTGCTGAAAAAACAGGTCGAGTTCATGCCGTCTTGCAGAACCGTCGTTTTAACAAAGGCATTCGAACCTTGCGTCAGATGATCGTTCAAGGCGCGATCGGGGAGGTGACTGCCGTACATTGCGACTTTTTCATTGCGCCTCATTTTGGAGGTTTTCGCGAGCAGATGGAACATGTGTTGCTCAGTGACATGGCCATTCATCCTTTCGATGCGGTTCGTTTTCTAACAGGCGCAAACGCCGAATCCGTTTTTTGCGAGGAGTGGAATCCTTCTAACTCGTGGTATCAAGCAGGCTCATCTGTGACCGCGATTTTTCGAATGACGACCGGGGCAAGATTTACCTATCGGGCAAGTTGGTGCGCTGACGGGTTCAGAACTCCATGGGACGCTAACTGGCGGATTGTCGGTACTCAAGGGAGCCTACTGTGGGACGGTATTGGTGAAGTAAGGGGCGAGCGTGTTACAAAGACCGGGGCATTTTTCAGCGACGTTGAACCTGTAACTGCCAGTATTGTTCCTGAGAGCCAGGAAACCAGAGGTCATTACAGTGTTATGGCCCAGTTTGTTCAAGCGACTGCAGGTGGACCGCTTCCTGAGACTAGAAGCGCCGATAATGTGCATAGCCTCGCAATGGTTATAGCTGCAATTCAAAGCGTGGAAGACAACGCCAAAGTAGACGTGGCCTTGGGAACGCCTCCTGACTCCTGATATTCACTGCGTGCTGCTTAGGGAACAACGCTGTGCCGCGCAGCCATTCTGCTGGGTGCACATCGACGATCTTCCCGGCGCGTAGAAAGCAGCTTCCGCTTTCGATTTGAGAGCTGCGGCAAGTACGATCAAAGGGCGGAAGCCGGCGATAAGGCGTCTCATCTCTTTCCCCATCAACTGAGTAACCCTAAGAGTTTCGCGGCTACGGTGAATAAAGTGCTCCAGAGTTCTCGCTGGTCGGACATTGCCAGACAACACAAAAGCATTAAACAACCGGTTTTGATCTCGTTCATAGGGCGATGAATTTTTATAAGCAACCGGTATGCCAAGGCTGCCAAAAGAAGTTTTTCTCTCGCAGCAGCACCAAAGCTGCAGACCCAAGACGGCATTTGAAGAACGCGTTCTCAAGTTCGGGAACCGATATTTCCGATTCTGGGAACAGAACGATGACCATCCAGCTCTCGTCACAGGTACTCACCAATTATCCTGCATGATTCTTCCGTATTCGTCCTCGGCCTGGTTCTCGATTTGACTGCTCCTCTGCCCTGTTTCCGGGTGCATCCACCTTAGCCCGAAGCACGTCCAAACCTCTCAGTGGACCGTAAATCCAATGAGCAATTCAATGGATCTCAGAGATCAGAAAATGGTCGAGATCGCAGCCGGGTACTTTGAGCTTGGCATGCTAGAAGAAGCCGTCGCGGAATTGGACGGATTGGGTCGCAGAAAACGTTTAGGTGTACTCACTGTTTGGAGTGCGGAGCTGAGGATAGCAAATCGCTGGGCCGAAATGCTTGGGATTACTCAAATTCTGGTCAAGCTTTATCCTGAAGAACCGGAAACCTGGATTAGCTTAGCGGATGCCACCCGCCACGCTAAATCAGTTCACGAGGCATTAATGATTCTTAGAAACGCCGAAAATGTCTTTCCTGAAGATAGCCATTTGAAGTTTCAGCTCGGGTGCTATTACTGCCAAACAGGTGATCTTGGAAAGGCACGAGACTCGGTCCGCACCGCTATGAAAATACATGAGGTGTGGGCTAAGATCGCAACCCACGACGAGGATTTGAAGCTGCTCTGGCACGAATTCCGTTCGAGGTTGAATCCGCCAGGCTAACATCTATGTGTGCTTTCCCTCTTGTTAGCAATTCGTCTATTTGTGCTCGCTCAAAGCTATCTAATCCTGGTTTTCGAAGTTGCGAAGAGTCTTCGCACGGAATTGCAGACTATATGCTAGTACACCCTCATGAAGTTGCGTTTTACTTCTTCAGTCAGGGCAGAGTTCGCCTCGCTCAACAGGTTAAGCACCTGTCGC
>JAFAXJ010000506.1 GCA_019241095.1 Verrucomicrobiota bacterium
AAATGTGCTTCCCGAAAGTCACTAGCAGATTGAGAGAACCCAACTCACTCCAGTTGCGGTGTGAACAAGCTTAACATCGTCAGTCGACAGTTTTCGCCGTTTCCATCCACCATCTTTGCGGGTTTTAGGCCGAAGCTGATATTACAATTCTGCTGGCCCGAAGGCAGCAACGTAGTTTCCGAAGCGGCCCTCTTTGCGGGTTCGTTGGGAAATGTGAGGATATTAGCGGCTGGCAATTGCAAAGACAGCTATCAAGCGATCGGGCAATCCAGGAGGTCCGGAAATCCGCTTTACTTCGGCTTTTCCTGTCCAGGGGTCAAGCCAGTGTAAAAAAATGTGGTAGACGCTAAAAAAATTTTGCAAACTCGAAAAATGACAAGCATGTCTCGCATTGTTCTTCTTATCGGATCGGCTTTCTCTTTGGGCTCGTGCACCTCTGAGACGACCGTTCAGCCGCCGCCGCAGCCAGCGGCGGCGACCACAATCGAACGCCACACGACGACAACCACAACTGGGCAACCCGTAGTGCCGTCGTCAAGCTCGACGACAACGACTGTAGTCACACCGGGTCAGTAAATTCGAAGCACGCGAGAAAAAGATCGTTTTCCTCCCTGGTCGATGTTCAGTTGCCAGGGCCTGCTTGGGCCAATATAGGTCTTGCAAGCGGGGCCCAACGTAAAAAAACGTCAGAAAATCTTCAAGGCGAGGCCACGGATGATTTTGGGTCAGCTCGAAAGATCTGACCCTCTCTGCGTGAGGAGTTCTTAGTACGCAAGTGCCTCCTTCCTCAGCTTGCGATTCCCATTTGCGTGCTTTCATCGGAGCCGACCGCTATCGTTTCATGAAATTTGTTGTAATCAACTGCCCAGCGGCCAAGGGACTCTTCAGTATAGATTTCCGCAAACCGCCGATTCCAAGCGATTTGCTCCAAAAGATACTCCGTCTGGCTTTCTACGGGAGCTTGGATTACCGGATCGATGCAGAGGACTGAGGCGAGCAGGCGGCTATCTGAGATTTTGAAATGCTGCGGGGTCAAACCGTAGAGCGGGCTAGTTTCATCAATTACGTGTCGGATCGTGAGTGCGGCCGGAAAATTGATCAGATGATCGAATTGAAGTCGCAGTGGATAAAAACGCCGGACCTCTTCTCCTTCCTTTGTTTTTTCGCTGCGCATAAACAGCAGTCGAAATTCGGCTTGTACCATCGCATGATGCCGCAGGTTGGCTAGGCGCACCATGAGAGTCGGAACGCCCTCAAATGGGGCGACTACGGCAACATTGCTGAACATGATTCTGGCGGTCGGCCGGGAAAAACGGACGAAAATCAGGCCAGTGATGACGGCCATGCCAAACAGCCCAACCATGATCTCCAGCGTAGCGATGCAATGGCCGTAAAACGTATTAGGATAGGCGTGTCCATACCCAACGGTTGCCAATGTCTCCACGCTGAAAAAGAATGCGTCAGAAAACGACCCAGGACGCAGTTCAGCAATCGATTGTCCACCAAGGAGATAAAGAGATGCAAAGCATAGGTTGATGAAGATATAAATCCCGAGAACCAAGCCAGCAAACTTCAGCCAGCTGTAGGTCAAAACAAGATGGTAAATATCGCGCCAGTCGTATCTGGCAGCGTTAACTTTGACAAATTCCCGGTGTCCAACTCGGACAATGACTGTGGCAGACGTTCTTCTCATAAGGTTGGCTCTTTTGAGCATTGAGTGCCATGGGATGAGCTGAGTTTTCTATGAGCCATCAACCAAAGATTGGGGGCTGGGGGTAGATCCATTGTTCAGGAGCTTCTGCCCAAAATTGATCGGCAGCCCGAGCCGAAGTTCTTCGGTTAGAACGAAAAGGAATTCAGGCTCCCGTTCAAATGGCAACACAAAACATGTTATAGCAGCCGTTACTTACAGGTGTGCTATTTTTTTTACGCAGACAGTAAGCAGGCTCTTAGAACAAGAAATTGGTGTCGGTCAGCCTTCCGCAGTGGTAGCCAGGCTCTTGTAGCCGATCGAATCTTTCTGCAGCTCGGACCTTGCCTGGTCCGAAGCCTTTCCGTTGTCCAGATCTCCACAGTATGGATCTTCAGGTTCCGGCTCGGCAGGCCGGAAAAAGCGTACGCGTTGCGCGACCATTTCTGTCCAGATTGCGCAATCGAACGAAACCGGAACACCAATACTCCGATGGCGCAGAACGGTTTTCCTGAATAACGAAGGACTGCAACGGCCCTACCTTTACAGTGCAGGCTGGACAGCAGTTCCGCCAGATGTTGAAAGAATCTTCCGTCCTTATAGTTGCTCCGAAGTTATTCATTGAGCCAAGGGCGAAAGCATGACGCAATGACTTTTGTCGTGCTGATCTGTTACACTTGGCTGGCGAGAGTAAAGGGCGAGTGCGCATCCTGGAAGATTGTCCGCAAGGCTGAAGGCCAGTTCGGCCTGGCGCTTTTTAGCTCTCGATAACGATCGTCGAAGCGATCGTCCGGTAAACGTTCGGACCCATCACCGAGAAGAGTTGGCGTCGATTAGAAACGAGATCGAGGTGCGACGGCGCCGTTTGGACAGTGTCGTTCACGCGGCGCAAAGATGGGCGCGACAGCAAGCGGGCTACGAACCTTGTCAGCCGCGATTGCCCTTCTAGAGCTCCTTCTCGCGTGTTTTGAACGCCGAAGGCGAGTTTGAAGACCATGGTCACGATAGCGATCCGGGAACCAAATCCCTTAATCCGCCGCGTACGAGGCCGAACGCGATGTTGGACGCGCATTGTCTCAGCAATCATTTGTCCGGCAGCATTCGTCTTTGGTACACGAGCTCGAAAGGCTGGGAGCTTACGCTGATTTCTCCCCGGAACGGATTGTCGAGAGCGGCTAACAGGAAAATCAGTAAACCGAGCAACGCGCCCAGCATGACGGTCATCCAGAAATGCATGGCTTGGCTCTTCATATGGAAGAACCAGGTCACCGCGATACTCAGGAAGGCACCTATCAAAACGACAGCCCATAGGGGCGTGGATAAACCTTCGCGCACGCTTTGCAATCGTCTGCCACGTAGATCCGCCAGTCGATTAAAGCTGGCGTAGACTTCTGTATACAAAGCTTCCTGGCCATTCGTCTGGGGTTGAAACCCCATGAGATCGTTTTCAAAATTGCTCAAGATATTACCTTCGACTTCCGGGACAATTCCTTGGCGTTGCTGTGGCCAAGCCACATCGACCACCTGCCGTGTGTATGCGCGGATATCCGCCCGAAGTTCGCCCCGGTACGGCTCGGGAAAAACGCCGACATCCCGATAAAGCACGCCGGCAGCGGCAGCTTCTTCTCCAACCCTGGTTTGCACATCGGTGAAAGTTTGCCAGGTTGCAACGGCGAGCAGGCCCAATGTGATGCCGTAAAAGACGCAGACTGCACCAAGAAAAAAACCAACCACGTCATTATGCGAATGATCTTCGCCGTGGATACGGCGAACCCAATTTCTTGTAGAATAAAGACCCGTTAAGCCAACCGCGACGACGACCGCAATCGTGAGCAAGGCGAAAAGCCAAGTGGGAAGATTGTATACCCAGTAGAAATTCATGTGAGAGGTGAGAAATGAGAGTCGGGCCCCCTCCTGTCCACAATTTTTTGCGAATTTGTTTTCTTTGAGAAGGCACTTTGGACCATTAATTCGCGCCCGGGAAGATAAGAACGCTGATCTCTAGCGGGTTCATCTCAGATTGGCGGAGAAGATATGCACCCCTGATGGACCTTTTTTCCGGTCCGGGCCGGAGGCGGCCTATCAAGTGAGGCGTGCATTGAGGAGACAAAGTGTTGTTGCGATTCGCGAGACTGGTTGGGATCGAAATTGACTTGAATTTGCGCCGAGATGGCGCCCCGGGTTGTTCGGCCGCGTGGTCTGTTGTGCTCAGCTGATCACCAGCGTTTCCGTTGCAGCAGAAATCGCTGGTGGGGCATGAACTTTAGCAAAATCAACGCTCGAGACTTGCATGAGGGGCGACCGGTATCGATACCAATTGCCGATCCCCGTCGTTGAAAGCGAGCGGTCCAGCGTCAGTAACTCGGTTTCGAACGGATCCTGAACAAAACCGATCGGAGTAGCATTGTGCTATTGTGCGGGCAATACGACAGTAAACAGGCTCTTAGAACGCGGAATTATTGTCCGTCAGCTTCCTGAGGTGGTAGCCAGGCTCTTGTAGCCGATCGAATGTTTCTGCAGCTCGGACCTTGCCTGGTCCGAAGCCTTACCGTTCGTCCAGATCTCGACAGAATGGATGTTCTGGCTCCGGCTCGGCAGGCCGGACAAAGCGTTTACACGTTGCGCGACCGTTTCTGTCCAGATTGCGTAGTCAAACGAAACCGGAACCACCAATACTCCGTCACGGTCGACGGCGCAGAGCAGTTCTTCCTGAATAACGAAGGATTGTAACGGCCCAACCTTTACAGTGTAGGCTGCCAGCAATTCTGCCACATGTTGAAAGAATCTTCCGTCCTCGTCCGTCAATGCTTTGTTCGCGCTTCCCAGAAATAAATCTGGGTTCAACTGAATTTTCTTCAGTGCTGCCGTGATGATCGTTTCTTGCCGAGGCGAATACCAAGGATGATTCAGGAACTGGATGATGGTTTCATGACCAGCCCCCAAAGCT
>JAFAXJ010000525.1 GCA_019241095.1 Verrucomicrobiota bacterium
AATGAAAGGAAAGGGTGCCACTAATTACACAAAGCGTGGTGTGGCGAAAGCCATGCCAGGCTTGGGTAATCAGAAGAAATGGTCAGAAGCCTATATGCGAGCCAAGTGCAAGGCCGGGATTGGGTTCGTCCTTGATAGCGGCTTCACCGTCCGTTTCGCCCTCGATTCTTTATGGAATGCCAACAGCATGGAGGTGATTGCGCGCAAAGAAACCGAACAGCCCTGGCATACCGGCTCAGAATTAAGATGGGTTTACAAGAAGCGGAACAATCAAGTGGTGCAGGCGCGCGTTATTTACTACGTTGATGGGAAAAGGGTTGACGCCCCTTGGACGCATTTTGCAACGAGTTGGGCTAACTACGGCGAGACCAGAATGGAAAAAATTCCCGAGGCGTTCCAAAAATAATTAGCCTAAGAGTTGCCCTTGCCCGTCAGCGGCTAAAACAACATAACGCAAGAAAGCCATAAAGCAGTTTGCCGGCTTGCAAGCAGTTGGCAGAAAGCAGAATTAGGAACTCACTCAGGCTGTACCAAGCCTCCCTCCAAAAGGCAGATCTCACTATTGTGCCGCTATCTTATTTTTTTGGCGTTGATCGCGGCCACTACTCGCGGGCAAGCGGCTGAGTTCGCGTTGGCTTCAACGTTCATGCTGAATATTGACGTCTACTCTGGCGTTCTCCCGCTCGGGCACCCTTCAACAGCAGGTTTGGAGTTTGAGATGAGCCAATTACAGCAACGTCAACCACCTACGGCAGCTTTTAGGGACGTCTATCCCCGTGTCATCCATCTTGAACATCGCGCGCAAGAGGATTTCCTCATTGGCGAGAGTGGCGAGTCGGATGGCGAGAAGGTGGTAGCGGTTGCTCACGTCACAAGGCAACCCGACGGCAAGCTGAAGATAAAATTTTCGGAACTCGGCCGGCCGCCAGCATATGAAGGTGCAACTGAGTTGGTGATAGGACCAGGAGAAACCCGAGTTTTGCAGTTGCCAGCCATAGCTACAGACAAGGGGGATGGGACCCTCCGCACTGTTATGGTGATTAAGACACTGGTAAAGTAGGGTGACCAAGACGGCCGCTCACGCTTCGAGGGACAGTAGTCCTGAGAGTCGATGGATTACGAATTGAATCTTCTTTGATTGTTTTAACACGCTGATTGACGACTTTGACGAAAACGGAGACGAATCAGGGCTTGGGTTACTTCCGACCTTAGCGGTGAAACTGGGCCTTTTTCGAACGGGAGAGGATTTTCTTTCCGCCTACCACGCGGATTATTGGTCCATAACCGATGGGGTGCGAGAGTCAACATTATCTGAAGAGCGTCTAACTTGCATGCTCACTGTGGTGACAGGTCTCGAACGAGCGTATCGAACGGAGCGTCACCGCATTGTTATAACGCTGGGAAAAGGAATTTCGAACAACCCTGAGGCTGACGCCGGGAGTCCGAGAAATGCTCGCGCGAGTTCACAAAAGAAAACGGCTCGGTGTCGTCTCAGATCTCAAATTTCTTCGTTCCGTTTCTACCGGCTCAATACCTAAAATCATTTGGGATCACTTTGACTTCAGACAGATTGCCGAAGGCAAGCTTGTCGCACACAAAGATGTGAGAGCACAGTTTGAGTCATGGCTTACGGGATCTTCTGGTCGCCCATAGCCGTTCAGGATCTGCGCGAAATATGTGAGTTCATCTCGCACGACAACCCAGTTGCCGCGCAGCGAATGGGTGAAGGGCTCATTAAACAGGCGGAAACAATGGCGCTCTTTCCACAGAGCGGTTGTATGGTGCCCGAGAAGCAAAACCCGCTAATCCGCAAAACTATCGTTGGGTCGTACCGCATCATTTATCAGGTTGATGAGACCAAAAAGCTCGTGGCTTTAGCGCGCATTTGGCACAGTGCTCGCGGAACGCCGGAACTCTTGCATTAGAGAATTGAAGGCAACTTCGGCACTAAATCTATGATCGAAGGTGGCGAGGGGAGTTTGCGCAGGAAAGGGGAGAACCAGAAGGATTTTACTTGTCGATTTGGCAAGTAGCGTCCGAACAAAAGGCAGATGTCACTCGGTTCGCTTCCTAAATTTTGGCGTTGATCGCGGTCGTGATATTGGAGCTTTTTGATGTGACGACGCTAAGCCAAAAAAGCAAATAGAAAGGTTGCCAGATGCCAGCAATAATAGGGCAGAAGACTGAACCTGAACAATTGATACGTGGAGTCCTAGCGTGCCAACCAGAGGCTAGGACCAAATTCGCCCGCTAATGCGCAATAGTAGATGGTGAGCGATGGGCGGGAGTCCTATTAATCGCGGTCACCCCAGTCATCCTCATCCGGGTCCCGATCATGGTTGAACCTTACTGGTACAGGACGAAGAAACAGGTCAGTGTACAAAGAAAAAAATCGAGAATTATCTATATGAAATACCACTTTTGACGGCGTCAAAAGATGAATGGACGGGTATGGATCGGAGGTAAAGACGGCAGATTTGCCGTAATTTTTGTCGAAGGTAGTCGGCATGTCGACGTACAGAGTGCGGGTATCTACGTCAAGGCTAGGATCATAAAACGATGCAAACGCGATCGTGTCATAAATAAAATCACCGGGGGTAACCCCCTGTTTGTATAATTGGGTGATGATAGTGGGAGGCGAGCGACTGACAATCTGATCATATACAGCTTGAGGAAGAATAACCGTATTGGTCACGTCCAATGGGATAATTAGGCGTGGTACGTTTGCACGCAAGACCACTTGGGCAGCTTCAGGATCAAACCACCAGTTGAACTCTCCGGCATCATTGTACGCATTCCCTGGGGCATACATTTGTCCTCCCATTATCACGATTTGTTTGATCAAAGGGATAATCGTTGGGTCTTCCCGCATCGCTAATGCCAAATTTGTCAAAGGTCCGATTGCAAGAATCGTCACCTCGTTAGGATTCCGATGAATTGTTTCGATAATAAAATCCACCGCATCTTGCCTTGCCGGTCTTGTGTGAGAGGCGAATCCATCAGGAGGCGGAACTAATTGATCGGGCCCCGGCTGTGGCTTTGAATAGGCACCTACATAATGAGTCGCATTCCCAAATAGAAGTTCTTCGTAAAGGTATGCTTTATAATCATGCAAGAGCGGATACTGCGCTCCAACGTAGACTCTTACCCTGCGTTCTATTCCCAAGCGTTCTACTGCCTTTAAACAATCAGCGACTTCTTGATCTCGCCACTGGTTGCCTGAAGGAATGGTGAACCCAAGCAGGTCGATCTTGCCTTGAGCAAAAAGTTGGGCAGCCATGACCGCGACCTGTCCGTCATCACCTATCGTATTAAAATCAGTGTCGATAATAACTTTGGGCGGGTCGGCCAAACTCGAAAAGGTTCCGAAGGTCAAAGAAAACAGGACACTGCTCAGAATAGGCGCAAGCTTCATGCGATTAGTCTCCGTGAGAGTAGTTGAGGGCTCAAAAGCCCTGTTTTTTGTTTACAATTTGGAACATTGAAGAGCAAGGAATTTGTATGGCGGCGCTTGCCGCTGGGCTATAGTAAAAAGCAAGCGCGCCACCTCAACCAGCGCTTACCAAGAGTCAAACTAAGCGCGGAAAAATGACGAACGGGCAGGTCCTCCATCGCAAGCCGAGCTCGAGCTAGCCGCAGGAGGGAGCACCCATCTTTCTGGAGAGATCCACTTGATTACCGGTGATTTCAGCAACGCCAGAAAAGAAACGATTTTTGATTCGCGTTCAGCGCTGGCGGGAAACAAAGAAATGAATACCGCCCAAATTAAGCGTCCGAACGACCAAAGCCAGAAAAGCAAGAAGCAGTTTGCCAGATTGCCAGCAATAACAAAGCTAAAAAGATGAACCTGAAGAAAGAACTGGGCCAGACCTATACCGAGCCATTGTCAAAAAGGCAGATCTCACTTTTGTGCCATCTTCTTTTTTTGGCGTTGATCGCGGCCACTACTCGCGGGCAAGCAGCTGAGCTCGAGGCGGCTTCAACGTCTAAAGTGGCTGTTTTCCAATTGGACACCAAACTAATGTTTGTTTTGTTGCTTACCGCACATGAAAGGGCCTGTGCAACGTTCTAGTATCGATCGGTAGTTTAATTATCGAGATTTCGGATAACCACTTAAGATTCGAGTGTGCCGAGGTAAAACTTTGCTTACTTGCTTAATAGACAAAGACGAGCGGCCAGAAAAACCGGCCGCTCAAGGCCGAAGGCGAGGTCAGTCGTTCTGTCGGCTCTTCATTTCTGCCTGCTGCTCAAAAATGAAGGTGTGCGCCTGATCTGCTAGCTTGGCGACTAACGGCAGGTCATCACGGCCGAAGCTATCGGTGTCGTGATACTTGTTGGCCTCGTCCATATAGGTCCGGGCGAAGGTGACCGTGTAGAATTTCTGATCTTGGGATTCGTTCTCCCAAACCGCGGCTTTAATGCGGCCAAGGCGGAAGGTCTTCGCTGGCAGGTTAGGACTGGCGGCGGCGTTCTTCTCTTTCGAAGCGGGTTGAGTGTATTTTACTGGCATATAGTTCTTTCTTT
>JAFAXJ010000622.1 GCA_019241095.1 Verrucomicrobiota bacterium
GCCGCTGATTCGTTCAGACTCCCCTTTGGTCGGGACCGGATTAGAGGGGAAAGTCGCACGCGACTCAAAGGCTGTGATCGTCTCTGAAGCTGATGGTGTGGTTGCTACAGTAACGGCAGATCAAATTATAGTTACTCGCGATGGGAAAATGCCTGAGCAGCGCAAGAGAATGGCGAGTCGGCCGGACGAGGGTGTCTACATTTATGAACTGCGCAAATTCATGCGCTCAAACGCCGGAACCTGCATCAACCAAAAGCCCGTGGTGCGAAAGGGTCAAAAAGTGAGCGCTGGACAGGTGATCGCGGACGGACCCAACACGGAGAGTGGGGAACTCGCGCTTGGACGGAACGTGCTGGTCGCTTTCATGCCGTGGAACGGGTACAACTTCGAAGATGCGATCTTGATTTCCGAAAAAGTGGTGAAGGAGGATATCTACACCTCCATTCATATTGATGAATTTGAGATTGGTGCGCGCGATACCAAGTTGGGACCTGAAGAAATTACCCGTGACATTCCAAATGTCAGTGAAGAGGCGTTACGAAATTTAGGTCCTGATGGCGTGGTTCGGGTTGGGGCTGAGGTTAAGCCTGGTGATATCTTGGTGGGCAAGATCACTCCGAAAAGTGAGACCGAATTAGCGCCTGAAGAACGTTTGCTGCGAGCAATCTTCGGAGAAAAAGCAGCGGATGTAAAAGATACTTCTCTGACAGTTCCTTCTGGTACTTACGGGATTGTGATGGAGGTCAAAGTCTCGTCAAGAAAAGAGGTCGCCAAGCAGAAGCTAACGCCTGTAGAGACAAAACGGCAAGCTAAGCAGATCTCCGAGAATTACAAAAAGAAGAAGGACGAACTTCACGAAGAGCTAACTGAAGCGCTTTCCAATATACTCCTGGGCGAAAAAATTCCGCTGGATGTCGTAAACGCGGAGACCGGGGAAATCATTATTCCTGCGAATAGGAAGATCACGAAGACCCTATTGAGAAAACTGGCTGGGGTATACGACCACGTCGACATAGATCCGAGCCCGATCCGGAATAAGATCAGGGAAATCATCAGCTCTTTTGAGCATAAATTTGCGGAGTTGGATCTGGACCGTGAAAGGTCCTTAGATCGAATCGAGAGTGGAGACGATGTCGATCCAGGGATCATCAAACAAGTGAAGGTCTATATCGCGAGCAAACGGAAGCTGAGCGTTGGCGATAAAATGGCCGGTCGGCATGGGAACAAGGGTGTTGTGGCGAAGATCGTTCCCGAAGAGGACATGCCGTTCCTGCACGATGGAACACCGGTTGAAATCGTCCTGAACCCGCTTGGCGTTCCTAGTCGAATGAATGTCGGTCAAGTCCTCGAGACGCACTTAGGGGTTGCGGCCAAGGCGTTAGGCTTCAAAGTTGCCACACCAGTATTTGACGGCATTGAAGAACCTGAGATCCGCAAATATCTCTTGGAGGCCAAGAAGGTCGACGGCTTCACCTGGGTTACAGAGACTGGAAAATCGACTTTGTATGACGGGCGCACCGGAGACGCTTTCGATCAACAGGTCGTGGTGGGATATATTTATATGCTGAAGTTAGGGCACCTGGTCGCAGACAAGATTCACGCTCGTGCCGTTGGCCCTTATTCACTAGTGACGCAACAGCCACTTGGCGGAAAAGCACAATATGGCGGCCAGCGCTTTGGCGAGATGGAGGTTTGGGCGCTTGAGGCCTATGGAGCCGCCTATACGCTGCAGGAATTATTGACCGTTAAGTCTGATGATGTTCAGGGACGAACTCGGATCTATGAGTCCATAGTCAAGGGCGACAATTCTCTTGAAGCGGGAACTCCCGAATCTTTCAACGTCCTGATCAAAGAGATGCAAAGCCTGGGTTTGGACGTCAAGGTGGGCGGCAAAGCGCAGTCCTTCGCTGATCCGGTATTGGATACGGTTTCAGCCGCATAACAATGAGTCATTTTGGCGTGGAGAGCCGCCTTTGAACGGCTCTCCCGCTGTCTTAATTGAAGTCATTTTTTGAATTTGAGTGCCGATCAAAGTGCAAGTCGAACGGTCGGTAAAGCTTAGCATTAGAGTCGATTTGGGTTTATATGAACGAAACTAACCTCCGCCAGATTTTCGGTGAAGAGCGTCCTGTCGGGTTTGATCAAGTTGCAATCAGCGTAGCTTCACCGGACGCGATCCGCTCTTGGAGCAAGGGCGAAGTCAAGAATCCTGAAACCATCAACTACCGCACGTTCAAGCCTGAAAAGGGCGGTTTATTTTGCGAACGCATATTCGGACCGACTCGCGATTGGGAATGCTCTTG
>JAFAXJ010000661.1 GCA_019241095.1 Verrucomicrobiota bacterium
CCTGCACACCCGCCAAGGCTTCTACTCCGACCCGATCTACGGCGGCAACAAAAACCGGGTTGGCTGGAAATTGATCGGATTCGAAGGTCCGGAGTCGCTGGCGGAAACCCACGCCGGGCGTTTTACGACCCTACCGTTCTTCGCTGAACAACAAATTGATTGGGAGAAAGAAAAGAGGCATGACTCAAAAGCGTAAACCGGATCGGGTGGATGTGCTTATTGTGGGGGCGGGAGCGTCTGGCGCGACTGCAGCGAAGGTTCTCACCGAGCGCGGGATGCACGTGGTCGCGCTTGAGCGCGGGCCATGGCGTAAGCGTGAAAGCTTCGGTGGCGACGAACTGGCCAATGTCAATCGCTACAATCTCTGGCCCGACCCAATCCTTAATCCGCGCACCTTCCGGGCATCGGCAGATCAAGAAGCCAAAATCAACCTTTTCTGCCCGGTACCGCAGATGGTCGGCGGTGGCACAGTGCACTGGCAAGGCTGGTTGCCGCGCTTTACTGAGAACGATTTCAGGCTCCGCTCGATTGTGGGGGACATCCCGGGCACAACGCTCGTTGATTGGCCGATCTCCTATGCGGATCTGGAGCCCTACTACACCGCGGTCGAGTGGGCTTTCGGGGTCTCGGGCGCCGGCGGCGTGAATAAGTTCGAGGGTTTTCGCAGCAAGGAATATCCGTGCCCTCCACTGCCTGCAACACGCTACGGTCATAAATTTCACGAAGGCTGCCAGAATCTCGGCTACAACTCCTTTCCGACTCCAATGGCCGCCCTTTCGCGTCCCTACAACGGACGACCAGTGACCGTTCAGAGCGCTTTTGCGCAGCAGCATGGCGACCCTACCGGCACGCGATCAAGCGCGCTCTCGGTCTTCGTTCCCGATGCGCTCAAGACAGGCCGCTACGATTTGCGGCCTGCCTGCTACGTCCATGAAATCACCGTTGACGAGCGTGGTCGCTGCAAGAGCGCGCTGTACCAGGACGCCGATGGAGATTTCATTGAGCAGGAGGCCGACATATTCATCCTTTCCTGCGGCGCGATTGAATCGGCGCGGCTATTGCTGCTCTCACACTCGGCGCGCTTTCCGCACGGGCTTGCTAACGGCAGTGACCTGGTAGGACGCAACGCCACCTTCCATGAGTTTAGCGCAGCAGTGGGTGTGTTCGAAGATCCGATTTATGCCTGGGCAGGCGGCGGCTATGTGGCGGCGAGCAGCTTCCAGTTCTACGAGCACGATGAAAACAGGGGCTTCGCCAGTGGTTGTCACATTGCGTGCGCGGGCGTCGGCATTCCATTGCCAATTAACTGGAGTTTACCGGGTCGTCCGGCATGGGGAATCGAGGCTAAGCATATCGATCGCGACTTTTACAACCATAGCTTCGCCATCGGCATGGTCGTGCACGATATGCCGCAACATGATAATCGCGTGGAGCTTGATGCTAAGGTGAAGGACGCGTGGGGTTTGCCGGTTGCCCGCATCACCAGCAAAATACACGAAAATGACCTGAAGATGGGTCGCTGGGTCATCGATCACAACGCCGGGATTCATGAAGCAGCCGGCGCGAAGAAAGTTTACCGTGTCTACATCGATCGCATTACGGGCAACTGTTCGCACCAACACGGAACCACCCGCATGGGCAACGATCCTAAGACGTCGGTGCTAAACAAGTGGTGCCAGGCACACGAGGTGGACAACCTCTTTGTCGCGGATGGCGGGCCGTTTCCGACTGCAACCGGAGCCAATCCAACGCTAACGATTATGGCAAACGCTTGGCGAGTCGCTGACTATATTGCCGGCCGGTATAACGCCGATCGCAAGCAGTGAATCGCGGCGGCTTTATGAAGCTGAGACACCCATTCCCAAAAAATTAACCCGCAGAGATAGCTGAATGTAAATATGCCAACCTGGAACAAAGCTTACCAAGCAAACTGTTGGGGAGTGCTCGGGGGGGAACCTGTCGGCGTCACCTCGGTTAAAAATTTGTTTTATCGGACGTTCGGCGACATCAAGCGCGCGATCGCGGAGATCAGTCAGGCAGGCTACCAAGCAATCGAACTATTTGACGGTAACCTCGTGGAGCATGAAGGAAAGCTTGGCGAACTTCGAAAGCAGCTCGAAGATGCAGGTCTGAGTCTTCTAGCGGTCTACAGTGGCGGAAACTTCATCTTCCCGGAGATTTTATCCGAAGAATTGTGGCGCATGAGGAAGGCGGCGGATCTCGGGGTGGAGCTAGGCGCCCGGCACTTCGTCGTCGGTGGAGGCGCAAAACGAACTGTTCCCGCAAGCGACGAAGACTATGCGCGGCTGGCCTCAACACTGGATCAGATCGTAGACCTGGCTGACGAAAGAGGGTTGCTCGCACATTATCATCCGCATCTGACCACGATGGCCGAGACGCCCGAACAAATCCGTAAGGTGTTCGGCTTATCTAAGATTTGCTTTTGTCCGGACACTGCCCATCTGGCTGCCGCCGGCGGCGATCCAGCAAAACTGATCCTCGAGCACGCAAACCGCATCAAGTATGTTCACCTTAAGGATTTTCGACGTGATCCATTCGCATTCCTGCCATTAGGCAAAGGCGAACTAGATATGAACGGCATCATGGAATCGCTGACCACGATCGAATATGCAGGGTGGATCGCGGTGGAGTTAGACGCTTACGAAAATCCGAAAGCCGGGGCGGAAATTAGCATGCGTTATCTAACCGACTTTGAGAAGCGCTCTGAAAGCTAGATCGATAGAAATTGCATTAAAGGTTTCCTGACATATTTCCAATCATTAGAAAACTAACTTATGAGAACGATTTATCTACTAACAGTACTTGTTATCGCGTTGGCTGTTTTCAGCGGCACAGTAGAACGCGTTGCCAGCCAGACGGTCGACCCAGCAAAAGCGCTCGCCGAAATTCAACAGAAACCTTTGAGCAAAGGTCCGCATGGCGAAGATTCGGCGTCCGCCTCATCGGTGACCCTGACTCCTGAAGAACTTGAAAAGATCAAAGGGCTTAAAGCCAAAGCCGCGATCGTGATGCACTATGCGGGAAATGATTGGTCCCAGGCGCAGGTGGCCGGTCTGAAAGCGCAGTTTGCAAAGATGGGAATTGACGTGATCGCGGTCACTGACGCCGGCTTCAAGCCTGAGAAACAAGTGGCCGATATAGAAACCATTCTCGCCCAAAAACCGCAGATAATCGTCTCCATCCCAACCGACCCGACCTCCACAGCGGCAGCCTATCAGAAGGCGAGCCAGCAAGGAGTAAAGTTGGTTTTCATGGATAATGTCCCCAAGGGGTTGGAGGCGGGAAAAGACTATGTTAGCGTGGTCTCGGCAGACAACGCCGGCAATGGCGCTGTGGCTGCCCTGCTGATGGGTAAGTGCCTGAAAGGCAAAGGTCAAATCGGACTCGTATATCATGCCGCCGACTTTTTCGTGACCCGCCAACGCTATGATGCTTTCAAGAAGACCATTGCCGAGAATTTTCCCGGGATCAAGATCATTGAGGAGCAAGGTATTGGCGGCCCCGATTTTTCCGGTGACGGTGAGAAAGCGGCTGGCGCTATTCTAACTTCCCATCGGAATTCGAAGGGTATCTGGGCTGTCTGGGACGTGCCGGCCGAAGGAGTAATATCTGCGGCTCGGTCCGCTGGTAAGGACGATTTGATTATCACGTGCTGCGACCTTGGATTGAATGTGGCCATAGACATGGCTCAGGACGGTTTCATTAAGGGCCTCGGCGCGCAACGGCCCTATGACCAGGCTACTACCGAGGCGCTTCTTGCTGGATACGGGCTGCTTGGTAAAAAAGCTCCGGCTTATGTTGCTTTACCTGCGCTTCCGGTGACACGGGATAACCTGCTTGAGGCATGGAAAGAGGTCTATCATGCGGAGGCGCCGGACAGCATCAAAAAGAGT
Organism: Verrucomicrobiota bacterium; assembly: GCA_019241095.1. Classification (GTDB taxonomy): domain Bacteria; phylum Verrucomicrobiota; class Verrucomicrobiia; order Chthoniobacterales; family JAFAMB01; genus JAFAXJ01. The sequence goes on from JAFAXJ010000661.1 coordinate 3,915, forward strand.
ATGAAATAAAATGCAGCGGCTGTGTCGGCTGGAGCCTGCCCTACCGCGCCCTAGTAAACACTAAGTTAGTACACAATGAAATGAGCCAAGCCGATCAACAGTCAGTCGACGCCGTGGCTATGATTGGAATTGCCAAAGCATTTGGCGGCGTTGCTGCCTTGGAACACGTGGACTTCAGCGTGCAAAAGGGCGAAATCCATGCCCTGTTGGGCGGCAACGGCGCCGGAAAGTCCACGATTCTGAAGATGCTTTCCGGCGTCCACAAGCCCGACAAGGGCGAGATCTGGATTAACAGGATCAAGCTCGAAGAACACACCCCTGAAGCGGCGCGTCGATTGGGGATCGCCATGATTTTCCAGGAGATGAGTCTGATTCCATCTTTGAGCGTTGCGCAGAATATCTTCCTAACGCGGGAACCTAAGGGCGCGATTGGAATGCTGGATGATCGTGCGGCTTTGAAAGAATCACGCGTTCTGCTGGAAAAAATTGGTGTCAATCTCGACCCGAGGCGACGTGTTGACAGTCTCAGTTCCGGCCAGCGCCAGTTGACCGAAATTGCGAAGGCGCTTTCGCAGCAGGCGAGCGTTCTCATCATGGACGAGCCAACGTCGACGCTTAGCTCGGCGGAAATCGACCACATGTTTGAATTCCTCGACCGGCTGAAGAAATCTCACGCGTCGATCATCTATGTATCCCACAGAATGGAAGAAATCCGGCGTATCTCGGACCGGGTTACTGTAATCCGGAACGGACGCAATGTGATGACGAAAGCCGTCGCCGAAACAACCCTGGACCAGATCGTCGAGGAAATCGTCGGGAGAAGGGTTGGCGCTTTCGAGCGAAAGGCGCGAATCGCCAAGCAGGGCGAAGAAGTGTTACGCTGCGTAAAAGTTACCGCTAAACCTCGTCCCATCGAGGCGAGCCTTACTGTTCGCGCCGGCGAGATTGTGGGTATTGCCGGTTTAATGGGCAGCGGGCGAACCTCCCTAGCAAAATCGATCTTTGGATTGCAACCGGTTACTTCCGGCGAAATTCGCCTGAAAGAGAAGGTTGTGAAGATCGGCGCGCCTTCTGAAGCGGTCGAAGCGGGAATCGCGATGATTCCAGAGGATCGTCTCACCCAGGGTCTGGTGCTCCATCACAGTGTGGCTGACAATATGTCCCTGCCAGTAATCGATAGAAATTCCAGATTTGGTTTTGTGGAGGAGGCAAAAGAGAAAGCTCTGGTTGCACAGTATATCAATCAATTGCGGGTTAAAACGGCATCGCCCCAAAAGCCGGTCCGCACGCTTTCGGGCGGCAACGCGCAAAAGGTTGTATTGGCAAAGTGGATGGCGACGGATCCGCTCCTTCTGATACTGGATGAACCGACGGCGGGCGTCGATATTGGTAGCAAGACGGAGATTGTGGAAATCGTCCGCAAATTTGCCGACCGTGGCCGAGCCGTTCTGGTTATATCATCCGAACCCGCAGAGCTTCTTGCGCTTAGTGACCGGATCCTGGTCATGGCCGGGGGTCGCGTTGTTCGAGAGATTAAATCAGAGGAGATCGATGGGTGGGCGGCAAGTTCAACGGACACAGCTCATAGGATCAGTTTGATGGAGACCGGCCTGCAAGTGGCCATCCAAGAGGCAAATGCATGAACGCGAAAGTGGAAGTTATCCCAGGCAAATCCGAAGACTTTGTCAGCCGCCTGAAGCAGGAGTGGCGCCAATACGTTATTTATGTCGGATTTATAGTTATTTTTATATTCTTCTCACTGACGTTGAGTGATAAGGGGTTTCTCGATCCTAACAACCTGCTGAATATCGTTCGTCAGACCGCTATGATCGCCGTCATGGCCGTCGCGATGACGTTTGTTTTGTCTTGTGGCGAGATTGATCTGGCGGTCGGAGCTGTCGCCGGTCTGGTCTCAGTTACCACTGCGATGTCCCTCGCAAAGTTTGGGCTTGTCGGTGGAATTTTTGGCGGACTATTGACCGGCGTTGTGGTGGGTTCGGTTAACGGCCTTTTGACCACAAGGGTTGGCATCCCTTCGTTTCTGGTAACTCTGGCGATGATGGGGATCGCGAGGGGCTCCGCGATGTGGATCAGCAACACTGCCGCTATCCCGATTCTGGATAAGACCTACTATTTTAGCTTTGGTTCCGGAAATATCGGGCCGGTGCCGATTTTGTTAGTCTGGGCTCTTGTCATTGCCTTCATTGGTCATATCGCGCTGCGCAAAACAACCTTTGGGAGAAAAGTGTTAGCCACTGGCGGAAGCGAAACTGCTGCAAGATTTACGGGAATCAAGACGCACAATATCAAATTACAGGTGCTGATCATTTCGAGCGTTGCGGCCGCGATTGCGGGGATGCTCTATGCCGGACGCCTTCGATCCGGTCGTTTCCAACTGGGTGAAGGGGACGAGTTGTCGGTGATTGCTGCGGCAGTGCTGGGAGGAACAAGCTTGTTTGGAGGTTCCGGTTCTGTCATTGGATCCATTGTAGGCGCCCTGATGATCGGTTTGATTAACAACGGGCTGATTTTGATGGGACTCGAGTTCAGCCAGCAATTGATCGCTCGCGGAGTTATCATAGTCCTGGCAGTGATGGTTGCCAGATCACGCAAGTGAACCCGCTCCGCGTTTGTCTATGAAGAGGAAATTATATGCCGGCATGGTAGGCGGCGGCCGGGACGCATTCATTGGTGGAGTTCATCGCATGGCGATGCGGCTTGACGGAAAAATCGAAATAGCCGCCGGCGCGTTTTCGTCGAGCCCCCAGAAAGCTAAACTTTCCGGCCGAGACTTGCTCCTAAATCCCAAACGGGTTTATGCGGATTCCCCACAATGGCCTTCGAAGAGGGCCGATTGCCGATTGGCGGACGGATCGACTTTGTATCAGTTGTGACTCCGAACCGGACTCATGTGCCGATCGCCAAGACGTTTCTGGAAGCCGGGTATAATGTTGTGTGCGATAAACCGCTTGCCTTCGAT
>JAFAXJ010000263.1 GCA_019241095.1 Verrucomicrobiota bacterium
CTTGAGCAGAGGCAATTCTTCGCGCATCTTCGCCCCTCACACGGTGGCGATGAATGCATCCGATATAAGGCAGTCTTTCCTCGATTTCTTTCAAGGTAAAGAACACACCGTCGTTCCATCTTCCAGTCTACTTCCAAGCTCGCCCAATCTATTGTTCACCAACGCTGGCATGAACCAGTTCGTGCCATATTTCCTTGGAGAACAATCTCCGCCATATTCACCAGCGCGCGCGACGGACACTCAGAAATGTATTCGGGCCGGCGGAAAGCATAATGATCTGGATGAAGTCGGCTTTGACACCTATCACCACACTTTTTTTGAGATGCTCGGAAACTGGAGCTTCGGTGACTATTTCAAGCGTGAAGCGATTTCGTGGGCCTGGGAGTTAGTGGCTGAGAAATGGCGTTTTCCGGCGTCTCGTCTTTACGTCACGGTATATCGGCCCGGCGAAGGTGATCCGGCAAGTTTCGACCAGGAATCGCATGATGTCTGGGCGACGCTGTTTGAGAGGGTTGGCCTGGACCCGAAAATTCATGTGGTGGGAGGAACCCGAAAAGACAATTTCTGGATGATGGGTGATACGGGTCCTTGCGGTCCTTGTTCTGAGATTCACTTCGACCTGACTCCAGAAGGCGACACTGGAGGCAGATTAGTGAACCTAGGCAGTCCATTGTGCATCGAGATCTGGAATTTGGTTTTTATTCAGTTCAACGCAAATCTGGATGGTAGTTTTTCGCCGTTGCCCGCCAGACATGTCGATACCGGCATGGGTTTTGAAAGGGTCGCAGGCATCATCGAATGTACTGACCAATTCCGCGATTTTGGGACCCGAGTCTCAAACTATGACAGCGATTTGTTCCGGCCTATCTTCTTAAAGCTTGCCGAGCTCAGTCAGCAGCAATATTTGGGCACGGTCCCCACACGAAGATCAAATCTCACTTCGCAGGAAAAGGTAGATGTCGCGTTTCGTGTGATAGGAGATCACGTTCGAACTCTTTCATTTGCGATAGCAGACGGGATCATCCCTGGCAACACGGACCGAAACTATGTAGTACGCAGAATCTTGCGACGAGCGATCTTACACGGGAGGTATCTTGGGCTTGGAACAGACGGTTTCCTGAGCAAACTGGTTAATTCAGTTGTCAATACACTCAGTCCGGCCTTCCCTGAATTAAAGGCTCAAGAAAACACAATCGTTGAGGTGCTAGATAATGAAGAGGCTCTCTTCAATCGAACCTTGGACAGAGGTTTGCGCATTTTGGAAGACGAGCTCGTTAACCACCCCGGAAAGGTTTTCTCGCCCGACGCGGCTTTCAGACTATACGATACCTATGGGTTCCCGGTGGATCTCACTGAGGTGCTGGTGCGAGATCAAGGCCTCACATTGGATTTAGACGCGGTTGAGGATCGTATGAAAGTGCAACGCGAGAGGTCTCGTGCCGCTCAGGAGAAAGATGTCGTTGCCCCGATTTCAGAGGATGTCCCAACACAGTTTGTCGGCTTTGACCGGGATGAGGCGGAAGCAAAGTTAGTGCGACTAGTCACGCAAGGAGGCGAACTGCTCGCGTTGGTAGACACGTCGCCGTTTTACGCCGAGATGGGTGGCCAAATCAGTGACACTGGGGAGTTACTCTATGGCGATAGCCAACGCGTAGAGGTGACCGGCGTCGCAAAACGAGGAAGTTCATTTTACCTCAAATTGGGAGGAACTTTTGATGGTGAAATCCCTGCGGACGTTTGGCTGAGAATCGATCAAGCGCACCGTCGCAAGATCGAAGCTAATCATTCTGCCACTCACTTATTACACTGGGCCCTTCATGAGGTTGTGGGTCGAAATGTTAGTCAAAAAGGATCTTTAGTTGCTGCGGATCGCTTGAGGTTTGATTTTAATAGTGCGCCTGTAACGGCTGACCAGGTTCGTGAAATTGAGCAATCAGTTAATCAACGCATCATCAATAACGATCCGGTCAGCTGGCTCGAACTGCCGTATAATGAGGTCAAAACGCGGCCCG
>JAFAXJ010000461.1 GCA_019241095.1 Verrucomicrobiota bacterium
CTCGAGCTTTGGCCAATGTCTCCACAGCTAGCATTCGGCCATTAGGGATCCAGCCCTGCAGTAAGAAAAAATCTCCCTCTTCCTGAATCTGTTGGAGCGCCTTTGCAAGCACTGCCTGGTCCTCAACTCTTAATAATTGTTTGGAGAGCAAGAAAACCCAACGGCTCAGAGAACCGTGCTCAGCTTCCAGTTCCTCGATTTCAAGTTCAATTCGATACAAGCTGCGTTTTAGCTCGTTCAGGGGGGCTCCAGGAACTTCGGTTCGCGGAACCGCGAACAGGTTTTCGGGCGGGGCCTCCTTTGCGATCACCACGACGTACACGTGCCGGTGGTCTTCGGCAACAACCGCCCACGTTTCCCGCAAGCTCTCAAGCTTCCTGCGTTCCCGAAACGGAACCCTATAGAACCAAAGGCGGTAACCACCAATCTCATCGGGTGATGGGAGAACAAAATTCCCCCATGGACCAATCTCCTGGATTTGGTTAGTCAAAAGAATTTTTTGGTCATTCGCCGCTCTCAGCTGTTGCTTATTCTGAAGCGCGGCCGCAACCACCTGCTCGAGGTTGAACCCGCTTTCATCGACAATTTGTTTTCGCCGCCGTCCGGCGAGCATCAGATATTGGAGCGCTTCCCGGTCTGATTCTTCAGCGCTCGGTGGTGTAAACTCGACCGAGGGTACTTCTTTTTTCTCAGTGACGATGTGAACGCAGCCAAGAGTTTGTAATTCTTCTAAAACTTGTCGCTGTTCCACGGTGGTCCCGAAAAGGGTGATTTTGGTCAGGCCGACAATGCTCATGCGGCTGCCTTCTTTCCTTTCGCGATTTTCGCGCTGACTATGCTCGCCCTTTCAGAATCCGCCATGGCAAGCCGGATCCGTTTGATATTGTCCTGGATCCTCGGGATAAGCACCTTTTCAAAAAGGTTAACCCGCTGAGAGACGGTCCGAGCGGCTTTGGCCAACAGCTCCACGCGGCGTTCGATCACCTGCCGCCGAATCGTCACCTCGATTGCCTCTTTCAAGAGTTGAACCACTTGATCGACCCAAGGAGGTTTGGCCAAAAAAGAGTATTCGGCAATCTGCACAGCTATCCGGTCGACCTTCGGTAACATGATTCCCATAACGTTTTCTTCGACAAACTGGACGTCCTTTAACTTGACTAGTCCGTTCAGGTCGATTTCATCGCCCAACATCGGCAACTGTTTCTCAATCGTCGGTTTCAAAGCATTCCGTTGCTGTTCTACCTCGGCGAGCTGAAGCCGTGCTTTCCGTTGCTCTAGCAAAAGCTGCTGACGTTTCAAGTCGAGAGACGGCAGAAAATTTCTGCATGCCCGAAGCTGCCGGACTTGATCGGTCAGATTGGCCTTGCTGAGGGCGATTGTGGCCATAATCAGGTCGCCGAAAGCACACTCTGCGGTTTTGCGGGAAAATACTTGTCGATCAACTCCTGCCTCATCAGGAGTTCCTGCGGCTCAAAGCATTCGGCCAGGGTTCTCCAGGAAAGGTCAAGCGCTTCCTCGAGGGACATCGAAATGTTGATATCCATGAAACGTTGCCGGAAAAGCTTTCCGAATTTCAATGTTTTCTGATCGAATCCGGACAGCTCAAAGGCCATCGCCTGTTTCTGTTCGGCATCTCTGCCCTGCGAATAGAAACGGATCATCGTATTCATGATTTGGCCGTGATCCTCGCGAGTTACTTTCCCGATAACGTGTTGTTTCAACCTCGAAAGAGAGCCGAAGGGATCAAGCACTCCATCATGCAGGTAAAATTGTCCCTCGGTGATGTATCCGGTGTTGTCGGGAATCGGATGTGTCACGTCGCCCCCAGGCATCGTGGTCACGCTGAGAATCGTGACCGACCCCCCCTGGGCGTAGTCGCAAGCCTTCTCATAGCGGCGGGCAAGCTGCGAATAGAGGTCCCCAGGATACCCGCGACTTGCCGGCACCTGATCCATTGCGATACTAACCTCTTTCAGAGCATCACCGTAAGCGGTCATGTCGGTCAGCAAAACCAGAACGCGCTTCTGTTCTTCAACAGCGATGTTTTCGGCAACCGCCAGCGACAGGTCCGGAATCAGAAGTCTTTCGACCACAGGATCCGAGGCTTGGTTCACGAACATCACCATGCGTGCGAACATGCCGGCTTCTTCGAACGTCTTACGAAAAAAATAGTAATCATCGAAGATCAATCCCATTCCGCCGAACACGATCGCATCGGCATCAGCTTGGATTCCGATTCGCGCGAGCAAAGCGTTGAACGGCTCACCAGCCTTTGAAAAGATCGGGATTTTCTGGCTTTCGACCAAACTATTGAAAACGTCAATCATCGGCACGCTGGTGCGGATCATCCTCGAAGCCAGGATCCGGCGCATCGGGTTAACCGAGGGACCACCGATCGGAACCGCCGGTTCGTGGGAAAGGTCGGGACCGCCGTCAATAGGCTCGCCAGTCCCTCGAAAGACGCGGCCAAAAATATTCCCGGAATAACTGACCTGCATCGGACGCCCTAGAAAACGCACCGTTGAATCTGTTGAAATGCCGCGGGTTCCCCGGAAAACTTGAAGAGCTACCACATCGCGTTTGATGTTAATAACCTGCGCCAACGAGCGAGAGCCGTCGACAGCTTCGATGATCGCCAGATCTTCCAAACGCGGAGCGGCAATCTCGTTGCCGCTGTCTTCCTGGACCTGAACTTGAACGATATCACCGATAATGGCCAGGATACGTGAATAACCTATCAGTGCTTCAATCATGCAAAACTTATTTTTAAAAACCTGCAACTCAAAACGGGAGCGACGTCACCGCCTTTTATAAGTCGTTCTCATTGTCAACTTCTAACAATGAATGTACTCGTGCGCTGATTGTATCGGACAGTTCTGGTTCTTTCAAGGATCGGAGTGCAAATACTGATGCCAATGGGTTGAAGGGCGGCACGCGATCGTATTTTGCGTAATCGGCGTTCCACGAGCGAACATGGGTGCGCAGGATGCACCTACTCAGGTAGCGCTTCGTTCCCCCCGGGGGCTACGCTTCGCTCCCCCTCCCAGGGCTCCACTCTCCCAGGGCTTTACCCTGGCTCTTTAAATTCGCGGTTTTCACCACTTAACGGGTTTCAGAAACTAAATTCCAAACCGACCGATTCAGCAGTGAAACTGCGATTGGTGATAGCGTCGGTAAAGCCTAGGACTCGATATGCATTACAGCCCTTAGCACTGAAAACGCAAGGCAGACGATGGGTGGTTAGTTGATGAAGCGTTACCGGCAACCAGCCATTGTCTCGCGCTCGCAGTTCTAACGTTCAGATACGTAATTGCCTTCTTTACAGCTACCCAGGGCTGCGCTTCGGTTAACCGCAGGCTATCTTGCCTCCACGGCTTCTGCCGCTAACGGCATCCGGAAGTCTAATAATGAGAATCATCATAATCGGATCAGGTATAATGGGCGCTAGTGCGGCTTTCCATCTCACCAAACTAGGAGCTGAGGTGTGTGTCATTGATCGCAATGATCCAGGGCGAGCAACATTTGCGGGAGCCGGGATCATTTGCCCCTGGCTTTCACATAGCCGGGATCCGCGCTATCAAGCACTCGCCTTTGCCTCAGCCGAATATTATCCGGAGCTTATGGACCGACTCATTGCTGCCGGTGAAACTAACATTCGCTATGACCGGGTCGGCGGCTTGGTTATTGGAGATTCGGAAACGCAACTCAACCCGGTCCTCAAACGCTTACAAGCATATTTGGAGCGCGGAATCCAAGAGGTAGGTGAGATAAAAGTGCTTACCATTGGCAAGCCGAAGGAGCTTTTTCCTTATCTGAACCCGGCGTTAGCCGGCCTATACCTTAGCGGCGCTGCGCGTGTGTCAGGAGAAGATCTCAGGTTAGCTTTGCTGAACGCTGCATTCCGAGTGGGCGCCAGGCAGCTTCACGGAAGCGCTGATCTGCATTTAGCCGGTGATGTGGTTGTCGGGGTCCGGTTCAACCGAGAGATCATTGAGGCCGATACGGTCATTGTAGCTGCCGGTGCGTGGGCGGCTGATCTATGCCGACCGATCGGTCTTCGGGTTGAAGTTGAACCGCAACGAGGTCAGATCCTCCACCTCAAAGTTGCGGAAACAGGGACTGAGAAATTGCCACTGATAATCCCTGTACTGAGTGAGTATTATCTATTGGGTTTCCCGGATTCGCGGGTTGTTGTGGGCGCGACTCGGGAGACCGGTTCCGGCTTTGACTTCCGAGTTACAGCGGGCGGGGTTGGAGAAATACTTCAAGAGGCATTGCATATCGCTCCTGGTCTCAAGAATGCGACTTTGGCGGAAGTCAGGGTTGGGTTCAGACCTATGACCAAAGATGGGCTGCCACTGCTCGGGCGCCCAGCTTCCCTAAAAGGTTTAGTTCTAGCCACTGGATTAGGCCGATATGGGTTAACCGTGGGTCCATTCGCGGGGATGTTAGTCGCGAAGTTAGTAATGGGAGAAATGACCGATATTGATATGTCGTCGTTTGCACCTGATCGACAATCTTCCTAAAATTGCGCCTACGCGTCGCCCTCTAGCGAAGTACTCACGTTCGGAATTACGGAGACGTATTCCGTCAGGCGTCCAGTGAATCAAGGCCATCAGATTGCGTCATCGATTCGGCTCTGCAGTAACGTCACCGTATTTCCGAATCGTTGTACCAAGCCAGCTTATCTGACTCGCGGCTTCGCCGTTTAAGCCGGGAGATTGAGTACTCTTGCACACTTGGCTTCTAACAGCCCAGAGATTTTGGTAACTGATATTTGGTCTGAAATGCAATCAGAATGGTATCGGCTATTTACCCGCTTAAATTTGACCTACACGAATGCAGGCTGCAAATCTGCGCGGCTGCTTCTCTTCAAAGGGTGGAAACTGCAATTTGCAAGCCTCAATGGCATATGGACAGCGTGGATGAAAAGCGCATCCAGCGGGCGGATCGATCGGCGATGGCGGATCGCCTTGCAGGATGATTCTTTGCCTTTTCTGCTCGCGTTCCGGGTCAGGAATTGGAATTGCGGACACTAACGCTTTCGTATAAGGGTGCAGCGGATGCTCAACGAGTTCGGCAGCAGGGCCTAGTTCGACAATCCGGCCTAGATACATCACTGCAATCCGATCTGAGATGTACTTTACGACTGAGATGTCGTGCGAAATAAACATCATGGTCAACTCAAGTTCCCGGCACAAACGGGAGACCAGGTTCAAGATCTGCGATTGAATTGAAACATCGAGAGCTGAAACCGGTTCATCCGCAATGACAAGTTTAGGTTCCGGCGCAAGCGCACGAGCTATCGCAATACGCTGGCGTTGACCTCCGGAAAATTCGTGTGGATATCTCCGCATTTGATGGGGAGGTAATCCGACTAATGTTAAAAGTTCGGCTACTTTTCCCAGACTCGCATTGCGGTCGTACCTGTGGCGCCTGTTAAGAGCTTCCGATAGAATGTCAAAAACGGTCATACGCGGATTAAGCGACGCGTACGGATCCTGAAAAATCATTTGGAAGTTAACACGTTCTGCACGAATTACCGACTTAGGAAGCCTGGACAAATTACGGCCTTCCAGCAGCACTTCTCCGCTCGTGTTAGGCAGAAGCTGCATGATAGTTCTTGCCAACGTTGATTTCCCGCAGCCTGATTC
>JAFAXJ010000489.1 GCA_019241095.1 Verrucomicrobiota bacterium
CTCATCCAGGCGATGGCTTATATACACGATCGCGACATTCTGGCTCAGCAGACGCCGAATAATCGTGAAGAGCTTCTCGGAATCGTGCTGGGTCAATACTGCAGTCGGTTCATCCAGGATCAGAATTCGAGCCTGCCGGGATAGAGCCTTGGCGATTTCCACTCGTTGGCGATTTCCAACAGATAGGATGCCGACTCGCGAACGCACATCCAGATCACTTGCTTCTAGCGATTCCAGCAAAGTTCCTGCCTCGCGTGATGCCTTTATCCAGTCAATCGCCCCGAAAATCGTACGAGGCATGTGTCCGGAAAAGATGTTTTCAGCAACTGTGAGCTCTGGGTAAAGACTGAACTCCTGATAGATGGTTGCAATGCCTCTTGCCTGCGCCTCGCCCGGATGAGCGAAGTGAACCAGTTCGCCGTTAAGTTCAAGCTTTCCGAAATCAGGTGGGTAAACTCCTGATACAATCTTAATCAGGGTGGATTTGCCCGCGCCGTTTTCACCAAGCAGCGCGTGCACTTCGCCAGAATGCACCTCGAAGGAAACGTCATCGAGTGCTCGCACTCCAGGAAAAGATTTACTGACATTACGCAGCGCAAGAGCCGCCATTGCAGCGGAGGAACCTGATTGTTGCTGGGGGTAATTTTGTGCCATGCGGCAAATCAAAACGGATGTTTCAAGGTTCACGATGCAATAAGCCTGGAGTACCACTCACCTTGAAAACGTCACCCTCATACTGTCGAATAAGGCTGAAGTCAATTCCGAGGATTGTACGAAGTCTCAAGAGTCAAACGGGCCTTTTCGGCAATCCCACCAGAAATCTATAGTCTCATTTCCTCTGCTGCCTTGCGGAGCCTTTCGTATAAAGGCCTCAGGCCTTCGGGAATAATTCTTGTTTCCCCAAGAACAGTCATGAAATTGTGGTCGCCCTTCCAACGAGGGACAATATGCAGATGCAAGTGATCCGCCGTACCGGCGCCCGCCGCTGATCCAACATTCCAACCGATGTTGAAGCCTTCTGCCCTGATGACCTGTTCCAGGAGTTGTTCCGAGTAACTTGCAATATCCAAAAGCTCTATTTTCTCATCCTTCGATAAATCCGAAATCCGGGCGACCTTTCGATACGGAACTGCCATGAGATGGCCGGCCGAGTAAGGGAACCGGTTCATCATAAGGAAGCTGGCTTTTCTGCGCAGAATTACGAAATGATCGGCATCGTTAGAGGTTTGCGCAGCTTCAAGGAAAAAGTCGGGACTTTGTTCTTTCAGATCATAATACTCAACCCGCCACGGCGCCCACAAACTCTGCATCGAAGACCTTAGATCATCCACTCTTGATGGCTAGCTCACCGCTGTTCAAGAATCAAACTGCTTTGCGGAAGAACAGTTTTAAGGGGCCGCAAACTCCCGGTCATTTTGCAGCGTATAGATATTAGTCCTCTTTTGTGCTATACCTATGTCGGGCTAAGTTCTGCCTCAGTGATCGATTAGATCAAGTTCTTCGAGGATGGGCAGACAACGGTGTTCTCCTTCTTTGCAGGTGTTTTAAGACAAACCCTGAATCACAGCGCAGGCGGCGCGAAATCCTGCCCCTTCTTCCCCCAGTAGAACGATTATGCGATCCATTTCACAAATCATCTGTTTTCGAGCATTTTCATCACTGCAAAGTCTCCAGAGGGCGTCGGCAATCTTTGCCGGATCCGCGCGATGCTGTATGAACTCAGGTATTATCTCTTTCCCAGCCAAGATATTGGGCATACCAAGGTACTTAACGCGAATTAACAGGCGACCGGGAATATAGGTTAACCAGGAAACCTTGTAGACCAAGACAAACGGGAATCGATAGAAGCTGGATTCCAAGGTTGCGGTACCGGAGGCAACCATGCCAGCAAAGGCCTCTTGCATCAAGTCTTTCGCGCCTCGCACCCGAACCGTGACGTTCTTCAGAGCGGAATGAACCACCATTTTACGGATAACCTCTTCAACAGAGCTGGTCGCGGCACCAACGATAAACCGCATGCTGGGATCCCGAGCCTGGATCAATCGCCCGGCTTCTAGCATAACAGGCAAAATCCGCCTTACTTCTCGAGACCTGCTTCCCGGCAGCAGCCCGATTAACCTTTTGTCGCGAGGCTGATCGCTTCGCGTTTGCTCTTCAACGATCGGGTGACCAACGAAGACCGTCCGGAGCCCGCTCTGCTCGTAAAGCTGTTTCTCGAATGGAAAAATGACCAGCATCAGATCCAAAAATCGAGCCATTCGACGGATTCGATGGCGATTCCATGCCCAGACCTGCGGGCTGATGTAGTAGATCAACTTTCCAGAAAACCTTTGCCGCCTGAGATACTCCGCAAGACGGAGATTAAAGCCGGGGTAATCAACAAAGATTACCGCAGAGGGCTGTAGCTCGAGAATTTCCCGATACATGCGGTAAAACTGCTTGCGAAAATACGGGTATTTGACCATTACGTCCCAAAGACCCACGACCGCTTCTTGAGTCCAATCCATCAGATGATCTCCAGCCACTGCTCTCATCAGCGGTCCACCGGCGCCAAAAAATTGGGATTCAGGCGCAAGGCTTAGCAAGGCTCGCATCATCCTGGCTGCATGAGTGTCCCCACTTGTCTCCCCGGCCACTATGTAGAGCCGATGCGCCACGAGATGATCAAGCCGCTGATTCCTTGATGATCTCTGTGATGACCATCGCCAACTCCAAAGCTGCAGCGGCTTCAGATCCTGAAACTACGGGTTGCGATCCGCGCCGACTGCACTCAACAAAAGATTCTAATTCCAGTTTCAGCGGTTCGTCTTTCTCTATCTCGACCGGTTGGCGTAGAATTCTCCCATCGACCAGGCGGTAAACCTCACCAGCCTGGCTTTGATAATCGAGCGAGAGATATGCATCTTCCTGAAATACTCTGATCTTTCGCATCTTTTCTGGACTGATCCTGCTCGCCGTGACATTCGCCACACATCCATTTTCAAAACGGATTCTTGCGTTCGCGATGTCTTCTCCTTTGCTCAGGACCGGTACCCCAACGGCATCAATGTTTTTTACCGGCGACCGCACAAGGTGAAGTATTATTTCCAGATCATGAATCATCAGGTCTAAAACAACGCCGATCTCTACGCTTCTAAACGGATAGGGAGAAAGACGATGTGCCTCAATAAACCGCGGTTTTGTGAGTAGCGTCTCCAACGCACTTAGAATCGGATTGAAACGCTCGACATGGCCTACCTGCAATATCAAAGCGCGGTCTTTCGCAAGACGTACCAAGTCCTGCGCGTGCTTCGGATCATCAGTTATCGGCTTCTCAACTAATAGATGCTTCCCTAACTCCAAGAGCTTCCTTCCAATCTCGAAATGGGTCGAGGTAGGCGTGGCAATCGTTGCGACATCGATCATTTCAGCAAACTCTTCCAGGCTTGCAGCAATCTGAACACCGTACGCATCGCGAATCGACGCCGCAGCCTTAGTATCAATATCCAGAACGGCAGAAAAATTTACATGTTCCAATTTGGCGTAAATGCGAGCGTGGTTCTTGCCGATACTGCCGGCTCCAACTACTCCGACTCGAACAGTTTCACTCATGGGAAATCAAATCGCTGATCCTTTCGAACAACCGAATAGCGTCAGCATTCGTTGCTTAGCCGCTGTCTTCACAGCATCCTGGTTCAACAGCAATGTTTTTCCGGATTCCACGGCTAAACACCGGA
>JAFAXJ010000229.1 GCA_019241095.1 Verrucomicrobiota bacterium
TTTGCCGGCTACCTGCGATTCAATGAAAATTGGGGTTTCAGCATCTATGAAGATTACGAAATGGCCACCGGGATTATTAATGAACAAGATTATGCAATCCACCGCGACTTAAGCAGTTGGACCGCATCACTCGGCATACAGGCCAGAAATAACGGTGGCGGTAAGACCTCCGTCGGTTTGATTCTGACCTTTACCTTGAAAGACTTGCCCAGATTTGGGCTGCCTGCAGATTTGAATGTCGGCCAGGTTTTCGGCGAATGAAATACGTTCCTCTGGACAAATTCAGGAACCACTATATCTGACATTCCGTTAACGTGGCATATGGATATCTCAATTATAGGTTCAGGCTATGTGGGGCTCGTCACAGGCGCTTGTTTTGCGGAAGTAGGTCATAATGTGATCTGTGTAGATAATGACCACAGGAAAGTCGACGCGCTGCAAAAAGGTAAAATCCCTATCTATGAACCCGGTCTGGAAGAAGTCGTGCATCGGACCGTAGCAGCACATCGATTAAGGTTTACCAACAGCATCGAAGACGGAGTGGACCACTCACAGATCGTATTCATTGCTGTACCGACACCTCCCCAGCTCGATGGTTCCGTTGATCTAACTTACATTGAAAGAGTCGCAAGAGAAATCGCTGGCGTCCTGAAGGAGTACCGAGTTATCGTTGATAAGAGCACCGTTCCGGTAAAAACTGGCGAAAAGGTTGCTGAAACGATCAGACGCTACAACAAGGCGGGCGTAGATTTTGATGTGGTCAGTAACCCGGAATTTCTCAGGGAAGGATGTGCTGTCTCGGATTTGATGAATCCAGATCGGATTGTGGTGGGATCAAATAGCGACCGTGCTTTGGCGCTGATGAAGAAACTGTACGAACCGTTCATGGCGCCGATCATGGTTACCGATATCAACAGCGCTGAGTTGATAAAGCACGCGGCGAACTCATTTTTAGCTCTGAAGATTTCCTATATCAACGCAATCTCGGCGATCTGCGAAGCGAGCGGCGCCGATGTGGAGAAAGTTGCAGATGGAATCGGCGCAGATAAACGAATCGGCCGAAGCTTTCTGAACACCGGGCTTGGATACGGCGGCTCCTGTTTTCCGAAAGATATTGCTGCTTTTATCGCTATCAGCGAACATCTCGGAACCCCATTTACACTGCTCAAAGAAGTACAGAATATCAACCGAGCCCAGCGTGAAAGGTTCGTGAAGAAAATCAGGGACACGCTTTGGGTACTGCGGGACAAACGCATTTGTGTTTGGGGTTTGACGTTTAAGCCGGATACCGATGATGTTCGCAGCTCGGTCGCAATCGACCTGGTCAATGATCTGCTTCGTGAAGGAGCGATCGTCCAGGCTTACGATCCTAAAGGCATGCAGAAAGTCGTTGAACTTAAGCTTTGCAAAGGCGCGCTATTGATGAATAGCGCCATTGAGGCCACGGAGAACGCTGAGGCTCTAGTGATCGCCACCGAATGGAGTGAGTTTCAGGACGCTGATTTCGAACAGGTCAGTAATCGAATGCATACGCCGATTATTTTTGACGGCCGCAACCTGCTGGATCCCGCCACTCTGAAAGAACTTGGGTTTCGCTATTACGCGATCGGACGTTCTTCGGGAGCATAAAAGGCCCGACGTTACCGGGATTTGACGAAGCACTCGCACTCCGATTCTCTGAATGGTCCCTGACAGCCGCCACTCCCTGACGGCTGCTCGTTCGCCAGCTAAAACGGTATCTCTCAAAAGACGAGGACTGCAGCTGCTTGGCTGGTTTGGACGCCATCCCATTGCAATCTTATTGCTGCCCTCAGCGTGGTTGTTCGCGCGATACCTTCCGTTTTGGAAGGGTCCTGACGTTTTGTGCGAGCTAGCCCTTCCTTTTTTCGACGACAATATTCTACTGGTTCCGCCGATCTACTGCTTGATCGCACGGATACCGTTCTGGCTCATTGATAGGTTTGTATTCGGAACGGCGCCATCAATCTTCTCTGGCCAGCATCCGTCACTTGCCGCCCTATACGCTCTCGTTCTTTGCCAGCACGTAGGTCTTTGGTTAGCTCTCTGGTATTTTGTTCGATCGATTCCCTGCTCGGACTCCGGACGCGGAATTGCTGTTCTCCTTGTGGCCTCCCTCGCAAGCTTTTATACTTTTGCACATACCGCCGGCGCTGAGGCCAGCACGGCTCCTACCTGGTTTTTTCTTTTTGGTACTGGTATTCGCATCCTTTCAGGGTGTTCCACCTGGCGAACCTGGTTTATCCACTTCTTCGCGTTGTTGTTCTGTATCGGCTCACGACATGTGAGCGGACTGATCCTGGGCTGGCTGCCTTTCACAGCAATTATCCTGAGCCTGTGCCGTTTGAAATACGAAACATCAAACCCGCAATTTCCTTTTTTTAGGAGAGTTGCGATACCAGCCGTCCTGATTAGCCTTTTGGCTTTAGGTGTCGAACAGAGCGTCGTTTCATACTTATGCGCCCGGTTCGAGGTTGTGCGGCGACAAATGGTGGGCCGAACTTTGTGCGATCGTGTCGGAACGTTCCTGGACTCTCTCAATCCAATCGAAAAGGAACGGCTTTCACGGCAGGCAGTCGACCTGACAGACGACTCTGATGTCAAAGTAGCAATACGTTCCCTTGTTACCGTCGGAAATTACTACAAGGGAACTCACGCAGTCATCGAGGAAGATTTAGAGCCCTATCATC
>JAFAXJ010000264.1 GCA_019241095.1 Verrucomicrobiota bacterium
GGTCGTGGGAGCGTTCGAACAATTATTTCCCGGCAGCTTCTCGAGATACTTAGCCAATGCACTCCAGCTTCCCACATCATCCCAGTCAAAAGTTGCTGGTTTCACTAGAACGCGACTGGCTTTTTCCATAATAGCATAGTCGATTGACGCTTTACGGAGTTGCGGAAAACGGTCTGCCAGTATCCGCTTACGGTCAGGCGTCCGGCGGAATTCTGACACGAACTCAGCCAAGTCCGGAGCGTGGCGGTTGAACTCTGTTAAAATCGAGTTCACCGACCAGATGAACATGCCTGCGTTCCAGTAAAAGTTGCCGCTCCGAACGAAAGTCTCAGCCAGTTCTGGGTCAGGTTTCTCACGAAACCGCAGTACCTCGTAAAGCCCGTCGCTCTGTTGCTTTCCGCGCTCGATGTATCCAAACCCTGGACACGCCCAGCTGGGAGTAATGCCTATAGTGATCAGATCACCCGTTTTCTCGGCAGCCTGCGCAGCACTTCGCAGATCCGCTTGAAAGCTTCGATGATCAGCAATGCGATGGTCGGCTGGCAGAACCGCCATAGTTGCCGTTTGAGCGCGAGTAGCGATCATCCCGACCCCTAAGGCAATAGCGGCTGCGGTATCGCGTTTCGCCGGTTCCGCAAGGACGTTCTTTTCAGGATGTGAAGGTAAAGCCTCTCGCACTTGCATCTCCTGTTCTTGATTCGTTAAGACGATGATGTTTTCGGGGTCGATCAGCCCTTCTAATCGCTTGACAGTGTCTTCAAGAAGGGTTTGCGAGCCAAAAAGGCGCAACAACTGTTTAGGGGCTGCTTTTCGGCTCAAAGGCCAAAAACGTTCTCCACTGCCACCTGCCAGCACCAGTGCATAAAAAGAATTCGACATCGGTGTAATATCGCCTGAAATATTGCCTGGGTGAACAAAAGCTTCCACTTCTTTAAGGAGCCACCTTCAACAGAGCAATAGCTTTTCTATGCCGAGTGATCAGTTGAAATTTGTTGTCCTTTCAATCCCAGCGCTCAGCCTGCTTACCGTTTCGCAGGCAGCTATTGGTTGTGGACTTGGAATTCTCGTTGCCGACAAGGTGGGTCAAAACAGGCGGAACGCGGCGGCGATTGGAATGTTATCGCTGGCTGCCGCGGCCACAATTCCGGCCGTTGTTGGGCTTGTGGCGGATATGATCAGCGGGCCTAGGTCCCGCCTGGGAGTCCGCAGGCGCTTACGGTCCATTCGAGAAGACTCGGGACTGCACGCTGAGGAGGAGGTTTTCTAAGCTGTCGCTTCTGTTGGTGCGAAGTCCGGAAGCGGCTTTTTTTTTGATGTTATTTTGATTTGTGCCTTCTCGTTGGTGACAAGCGTATCCGGCGGAATGCTTTGCATTAAGAAAACGTTACCGCCGATCGTAGAGCGTGCACCGATTACCGTTTCGCCACCCAGGATAGTGGCGTTGGGGTAAATGGTAACCCAATCCTCAACGTTTGGGTGCCGCTTGCCACCTTTGCGGATCTTTCCCTTGTTATCCTTTTGGAAGCTGCGCGCTCCCAGCGTTACTCCGTGATAGAGCTTTACGTGCGAACCAATCTTGCAGGTCTCGCCAATAACTACTCCGGTGCCGTGGTCTATGAAAAAGTAACTTCCAATCTCAGCGCCCGGATGAATATCGATTCCGGTTCGGCTGTGAGCCCACTCTGTCATGATCCGCGGAATCAGCGGGAGTTTTTCCCGATATAGAATGTGAGCTAACCTTTGGATAGCAATAGCTTCGATTGAGGGATAGCTCACAATGATTTCTTCGTAACTCGTGCTCGCCGGATCTCCTTCGTAAGCTGCTTGCACGTCAGTCTTCAGGAGTTTTCGAACTCCAGGAAATTCCTGCAGAAGATTAACGAGAATCTCCTCTGCTCGTCTGCTTGGGCACTTCGGTTCTTGCACTCGCAGGCTCTTGAAAGTCTCAACATACAGCCTTTCCGCAACACCAAATATTCGTGCGGAGGTAATCTGGGGAACATGTTTTGTCGCGATTGGCTCTTCATCATGAAATCCGGGGAACAGAAGTTGCAGGAGATCCTCACAAATTTGAGCAATAGCCCGTTTGGACGGTAAGTTTAATCCGTCAATGTTATTGATACCGCCGATTTCCGTATACGAGCCGAGGATCTCCTGAACCAGCGGCGCCAAGCTTTTCTGCATATTTCTCCGGAATCTAGCGCTGGATTTTGTGTTTCCAAGGCCTTTCAAGCCAAAAGCGTTAGGTTAGAATTGTTAGAATGGTTAAAACCAGATTTGTAGGAGTGCATCGGTCGTGGTTTTTCAGCTAATAACGCTTTTTGGGCAGGTAAGTGATTACTCATTACTTAGCGTGGAGTTCATGCGGCTGAAGTGCGGTTTCCGAACCGTTATGTTGCGAAAAACGGGTTTTGCAACGGAAACACAGGGTGGTAACGATTAACAAACCTTCGTAAGCTCGTTTCGTTAAATAGAATTCGCTCATAGGAGCGAAGCTACAAACTCGTCGTGTGTGACATTCTGTGTTGTGTCACCGTGATGGTTAATCTCAGTGACTTGAGACCGCCAGTGTTTTAAGAACCCAAATCTTTCCAGCGAATCGCATAGGCTAAATTGGGCGCCAACTCACGACTCACACGATCCTGGCTGGCTTTTCCACAACGCTGCCCGTTCTTTCTGGCGGCAAGAACGATTTACGCCGACCTCCGAGTACAAACCGAAGAAGCCGCACTTTATAGGACGCAATCCAACCAAGGCATTAGCACTGTAATGCGCGTAACAACTGAGTATCGGGTTCAGCATGAATCCAGGGCGTTTCGAAATTCATCGTTAGTTAGGCGGAAAAGGAGTGAAATTTTCTGAACTAACCAAACCAGATCGAGCATGATTACTGAGGTGAGATATGACATGCTCGAACGCCATGAGAGAATATAAAGATTCAGATTATAGATAAGGTAAATACAGCTTTCTCAACGCCGCGTCTAAGATGATTAGCAGTTTGATGCGCGTGCGTTCAAAGTGGCGGCGTAGCTTTTATCGTGAATTCGGATCTGACTCTCGATCTTTCAATTTTTGCGGAGACATTCTGAATCATTGTGATAGTTATCATTTATCCTCAGGATTGCGACGGCGGGGTTGGTTCAGCTATTAACTAGCATGAAGCTCTGAGAGGTAGTACGGTAGTACTGTCTAATTGGCTTGCAAACTAGCCAGCGAGGGATAGTTTACGCTGTGAAACTATCTTCATCAACTCTTCGCAAAGCTGCGGAACTTCAGGAACGAATAGAGCAGCTGCAACATGAATTAGATTCTCTTTTGGAAACAGGGGATGAATCTGTTACACCAGCTGCTGAGTCGTCGGCACAGTCTCGCGATGGAGGACGAGAACGCGTACGTAGACCGGCTAAGCAGCAATCGGAGCCCAAGAGCCGCGGCAGACGTTCCGCCTCGCCGGGCGGTCCACTAGCACCTGCTGTCGTTAAGGTATTAAAATCTAAAAATTCCCCAATGAGCGTATCCGAAATATTGGATGGATTGACAGCAAACGGGTACAAGTTTGCATCACCAGAACCTAAGAAAAATCTTTTCGCCAGGATTTACCGATTAAAAGGTGTTAAACAAGTCGGTCCCGGCAAATTCTCGGCCGAGTAAACTTATCTTTTCATGTTCTGTGGAACGAAGGGTGAAGATAGATCGCGGCCGACCATTAGAATTCTTTGATCCCGGCAAGCTCCTTTGCATGCTGAACAGTGTCTATTTCTGAGACCTGTTTATCGCGCCGAATTGCTTTAATGCGGGGGAAGCGCAAAGCTAGACCGCTGGAATGTCGATCGCTTGGCTGGATGGAATCAAAGGCGATCTCTAGAACTATTTCTGGTATCACCTGACGAAAGCGTCCTTCATCCCGGGTGGTGGTCCGTTTGAAGTGCTCAGTAAGCTCTTCAATTTCCTGATCAGTTAAGCCGGAATATGCTTTGCCAATTGTGAGCAGATTGCCTAACAC
>JAFAXJ010000330.1 GCA_019241095.1 Verrucomicrobiota bacterium
TCCTCCCATTTACGAGTCATCCGCAAAGTTGCTCGTAAAATACGTGGTTGAGCGGAGCGCGTTAGATGGAGAGAACCAGATTAAAACGAGTTCAGGATCGCAGACGAATACTCTGATCAACTCGGAGGTAGAGATCTTGACGAGTGAAGATTTGGCACTGTCCGTTGTGGACCAGATCGGGGCTGAACGGATCCTAAAGGGTACTCCTGGACCTGTGTCCAGAGAAGAAGCGGCGTTAAGAATTGTCAAAGCCTTAAGTGTCACTGCCTTAAAAGATACCGACATCATTGAAGTAACTTATCGAAACCAGGATCCGGAACTGGCCACCCTTGTTTTAGACGACTTGGTGAAGCTCTATTTTGATAAGCATCTAGAGGTTCACCGTTCTACAGGCGTTTTCGATTTGGTCACCAAGGAAGCAGGGCAGCTGCGTCAAAGGTCTGAAGAAACCCAGCAAGAGCTCAAAGAATTGAAGGCTAAAGCCGGAGTTGTTTCGCTGGCCGAGAGCACTACTTCGATCAATGCCGAGTTGACTAGGAGCCGGGACGATTTGGGAACGGCAGAAGCGGCATTTGCGGCTCAGCAAGCGCGTGTTCAGGAAATCGAACGGCTTTTATCTGACAACAGCTCGGAAACTGCGAGTGGATCCAAGAATGCAAATAAATCGTCTTCTCTGCAGCCTAATCCGCAAGCTGTGCAGGAATATCAATCGCTTACAGCTCGGCTGAACCTGCTACAGCAGAGCCAGACTGAGCTGCTCTCCCGGTACACGGCTGAAAATCCACAGGTCAAAGTCAAACAGGCTCAGATAGCTGAGCTGGAACGCCAGCGTCATGAACTGGAAGGCAAAAATCCGGATTTGTTTGCGTCCGTCTCGGTCGCGGGTGGGATGGGTGTCACCGCAACTCGCCCTGACCTGGTTAGCGAGAAGGCGCGCCTTGTTGAGTTGCAAGCCAAGATAAACATTTTGCGCGATCGACTGAAAGACGTTCAGAGCCGAGCACAGTTAATTGCCGATCTTGGTCCGAGAATAGCCGAGTTAGAGCAGCGCAAGGACGCTGAGCAGACGAATTACAAATATTTTCAAGGCAGCTTGGAAAAAGCTCGGGTCGACGAAACGCTTGATCCGTCCCGAATGCCCAATATCAGCACTGTGCAAAAGCCTACCACCGCAGTAAGGGCAACCCGCGACGTCAAAAAGGTCGTTCTCAGCTGTCTCGCAGGCGGAATGGCTCTTGGCGTCGGGATAGCACTGCTCATCGAAATGTTTTTGGATCGGTCGGTGAAGCGGCGGGATGAACTGGAACTTCTCAATGTGCCACTTCTTGTATCGATACCTTACTTTGGAAAAGGCCGCCAGTTAAGGATTCGGCATTCAAATGAGGCTCCAGATGTGGGCGGCGTGGACTGGGATAGTTATGAACGCAAATTATCAACATTGGACGCAAGCACATCAGTAAGGCCCTTTTGTGAGGCAGTTAGAGATCGTTTGATCCTGGATTTCGAAGCGGATGGATTACTCCACAAGCCGAAGCTAGTTGCCGTGACTGGCGCCTCCAAAGGAGCAGGTGCTTCGACTTTAGCGGAGAGCTTGGCAACTACCTTTTCTGAGACTTGCGAAGGAAAAGTTCTTTTGGTCGATGGACAGATGGAGCCAAGGCGCTTTTTCCGGATGATTTCAGATTTCAAGGCAAGTGACTTTGACTACGTGATTTTCGATATGCCCACGGTGAGCGACACTAATGCCACGGCGAGCCTGGTCAGCCTGGTAGATAAGGTTCTACTGGTTGTTGAAGCAGAGAAAAGCACTCGCGAGATGGTACGCAAAGCTTACAAACAGTTGCTCTCGGCAAAGGCAGACGTAGTAGCGATCCTGAATAAGACTCGGGCGGCGGGACCAAATTGGCTTTTGGGCGTGGGAACTTGATGCCTCCAGTTCATCGATTTGGGTCTTCCGGGCAGGATCGAGCATTTGGTTTTTAGCCCAGAGTTTTCAAAGCTAAGAGTAATTTCGCGCCTTGTGGAACGAGTGTCATCCTTTTCTGATCTAATTGAATTGCGTGAAACTAGAACGTCATGCGAGGCTCTACTGGATCGGTTTAGACGACACCGGACCGGGCGAGTTGCGATACGGTCAGATGAAGTCGAATGGACGTATGCGGAACTGGATGCAGTCAGTGCTAAGATCAGAGACTACTTACTGACGAGAGCCACAATCAGCTACAGCCCCTGGGGAAACCCGATTATTGCTGTTTATGCAAAGAGATCTCCTGCTTTGGTCTGTGTTCTACTCGCAATCGTACGCAGTGGATACGGATTCACAATTTTGGATCCCAGCTATCCCGGAAGCCGACTTTCTAAGTGTTTGGAGTTAATTCGTCCTGTCGGCTTCATTAACATTGCCGCTCAGCCCTTATCGGATCTTGTCAGAAGCACGCTAGCTGATTCAGACGAATGCTTCATCGTTGATGTTCCAGAGTCAAAGTCGCAATTGTTAGATTGGAACAGCGTTGAGAGACTTCCCTGCCTTGAGGATAGAGAAGCTGATCTCGACGCAACATTCTACATCGCTTTCACGTCCGGGACTACGGGAACGCCTCGTGCTGTTGTTGGCTCACGCCGGCCAGTCTATCATTTTCTGGAATGGCAGGAGCAAACCTTCGGTCTAAAAGGGGATGAACGAGGTAGCATGCTGAGTGGTTTAAGCCATGACCCGTTACTGCGGGATATATTCATGCCATTGTGGGTCGGAGGCATCGTTTGTGTCCCTTCGCAGGAGTGTTATGAACAGCCGCACGCTCTTTTTGAATGGCTCAAGCAGAGCCGAATTACGGTCATTCACCTGACACCCAGTATTGGAAATGTGCTCTTAGCTGGAGTAAACCGAAAACCGACTTCAGGTCTTCCAGATTTGCGTTTTGCTTTTTTCGGTGGGGACGCCCTCAGATACAAAACGGTTCAGCAGATGAGTTCTGTGGCGCCCAAAGCACGTATCATAAACTGTTACGGCGCGACTGAAACGCCCCAAGTCGTGGCTTATCATGTTATCGAGCCAAAGGAAGTTTCAGCCCCGGCAAGATTGGTTGCCCCTGATTCCTTCGTGCCAATTGGAAAAGGGATTGATGGTTGCCAGCTTCTGGTAATTAACGCCGCAGGGGAAGTTTGCAGCGAAGGAGAGCTGGGGGAAATACGCGTCTGCTCGGACTTTCTCGCAAAATACATAGTTGAGGAAAAAGAGTTCGACAGAGAGGCTGCGCTTTTCACGGCTGCCGAGCATGTAAGTTCGATCTACTGTACTGGTGATCAGGGGTACACCTTGGAAGATGGTTCTGTGATGTTTACCGGCCGAAATGATCGGCAAATCAAGCTGCGAGGATATCGTATTGACTTAGGTGAGATTGACTCAGTTCTAACTCGAGATGCCTCTATACCAGGACATTATCTAGACGTACAGGGCTCCTCAGACGAGGAGAAGCGAATCGTTCTTTATGTAGTCGCGCCAGAATCAGGGGCTGTTTTATCAGAACTTCGTCAAAAGTTAGCCTTTTCGTTGCCTCGGTACATGATACCGGACCAGATAGTTGCGGTTCGAAGTCTGCCATTAACTCCGAACGGGAAGGTCGATCGGTTGCGTTTACAGGAAGTAAGTCAACAGCCGGTTACATCAGATACTCAAGGGTGTTCGGATACCATATCTAGTTCCGTTCTTTTACAAGTCTTTCGCCGGGCAACTTCGAACGCAGCGATCAAAATAACCGATCGAATAGACCAACTCGGAATAAACTCTCTTCAAGCGCTTTGCTTGTGTTGCGAAATCGAGGAAGCTTTTGGTGTTCAATTCTCGACCGGCGAATTATTGAGATGTAGCGATGTCGGTTCTCTCAAACGAGATATCGAGAATCGTGCTTGCGAAAACCCTGAACAACAAAGCGTGCCCGGCACGCGCCCGAGCTCTGAATTGGCGCAGCAAAGGGCAATAGTATACGGCGGTGCGATTCCCACTCTGTTTCCTAGCGAAGAGAATTTTTTTGTAGGTTTGCGCAATCGATTTCTGCAACTCATAGCTCGAGTTGCTCCAGACGCCTGGCGTGGTCGCCTGCATCGAGCAAGAGGCGTCACGATTGGGCAAGGGGTTTCGGTCGGATATGATACGATAATCGAAACATCCTATCCTTGGCTCGTAAGAATCGGTGACTGGGTTAATATAGGGATGAGGACTACCATTATAGGACATTTCAGAAATATGGTTCCGACTCTTAAAGGCAACTTCTCTGTTGATATCAGGGAGGGGGCATTTATTGGTCCGGGAGTTATCATACTGCCTAATGTCATCATTGGCGAAGGTGCTGTTGTCGCTGCCGGTAGCGTGGTCAACCGTTCTGTAGAACCTTTTACATTTGTCCAAGGTAATCCCGCAACTCCGATAGCGACCTGCGGAGTGAAGCTAACTGGGGACACACAATATGAAGAGTTCATTCGAAAACTCATCCCGATACGAAACAGGGGCTAAACCTGGCGAAGACCTATTTGCAGGAGGTAATTTCCCTTTCGAGGGTAAACGAGTCGTAGCGCTCACTTTTTCTCATTATCCTTACGACCCTCGCCCGCGACGAGCGGCCGAAGCCTTGGCAAAGCAGGGGGCAATCGTCGAGGTGATTTGCCTTCGGGAAACCGCAGCGGAAGCTTCGCGAGAGAACGTCGCAGGAGTTAACATTACCCGGGTCCCTTTGAACCGTCGAAGAGGTGGGAAACTAT
>JAFAXJ010000454.1 GCA_019241095.1 Verrucomicrobiota bacterium
CAAGAAAAGCCGTCGAAACCGGGATTGGATTAGTGCCCGAAGATCGAGGTAGCCAAGGCCTCTTTAAGAACTTGTCGTGTGCTCAAAACATCTTCATGGCGAAATCGAAGGTGCGGTGGATTGATTATCGAAGCGAGCGTCGAAAAGCGGAAAGCTATGTCGCATCCCTGCAGATCAAATTACCAAGCCTCGGCACTCTTGTTGGCAGGTTATCGGGAGGAAATCAACAAAAGATAGTTTTAGCAAAGTGGCTGGAATCTGGTATCGAAATCCTGTTGCTTGATGAACCGACTCGAGGAATTGACGTCGGTAGCAAGGCGCAGATCTATAGTGTGGTCCGAGACCTATGCAAAAAGGGCATGGGAGTGATTCTCATTTCGTCGGAGTTGCCCGAAATCTTGGAAAACAGTCATAGGATCCTTGTGATGCACAAGGGTCGCATTGCAGGCGAATTGAACCGTGAAGATGCTACGGAGGAAGCAATAATGAAATATGCGGTAGGAGGAGAATCTAGATGAATGCGAAAGTCGAAAAGCTCGTTCCACAAGCTGTGAGAGATAATCAGATAACGATCATTCTCTTTGTTATACTGCTTGTTTTAACAGCAATCTTGGCCCCGGTCTTCTTCAATATTCAGAATATTCTTAACGTCGCTAGACAGGCGTCTGTTACTGGAGTCGTTGCCGTTGGAATGACATTTGTGATACTAACCGGTGGTATTGATCTCTCGGTGGGTTCGATCCTAGCGGTTGTTGGAGTCTGTTTTGCCATGATGATAAAACAAAATGTTCCGATCCCTCTGGCGATGATCATTTCGATGTTGATCGGCGTGGTTATCGGACTTTGTAACGGGATTGGAATTACATTTTTTGGTATCCAAGCGTTCATAATGACACTGGCGACCATGGCTATAGGTGAAGGGGTGGCCCTGCTTTTATCTGACGGGACGCCCGTCAGCTGCATGGTCGATAGCAATATTTTAAACCTTATCGGCAATGGTAACGTGGCCGGAATTCCAGGCCCGTTGATCATTTTTGCGGTGAGCGCACTTATCTCTGGAGTCGTGTTGCGTTATTTAACGTTTGGCAGATTTGTTTACGGTATCGGAGGCAGTCTGGAAGCGGCGCGCTTGTCAGGAGTAAAAACTACGCGAATCCTTCTGATCGTGTACGCGATCAGCGGCCTGTGCGCTGCCATTGCAGGCTTAATCACGACGGCTAGATTGTTTGTGGGCCATCCGACCGCAGGGGGATTTATTATGTTGGACAGCATCGCTGCAGTGGTTATCGGTGGGACTAGTCTGATGGGAGGACGTGGAAGCATTGCGGGCACGGTTGCTGGAGTTCTTTTACTAGCGATGGTGGCAAACCTTCTAAATCTGCTGGGTGTTTCACCTTTTCATCAGGAGATTGTTAAAGGTGCAATCATTATTGTTGCTGTACTATTCACCGCGCCAGGTCTGAAGCAGCGGATCCTGCAGCAATGGGCAGATCTCTAGTTGGATGACACTCTTTCGCGGAGCTAGCGAGCGATAGTTCATATCCGGACCACGGAAGGCATTGAATACAACCTCAAGAGACGAGCAGCACTGGAACAGAGTTACTCCGGGAGCTTTTAATCTTTATCTTCCAGCTTTTAAACTGATGAGAATAAGCAACCTTCTGACTTTTCCTATCGTGGTGCTTTTGCTTGTGACAGGCGTTGTGGAACCCGTCCATACTCAAAGCATCGATCCAATGCAGGCGTTAGCTGCCCTCAAGGGCAAAATCTTGAGCAAAGGCCCCCACGGTGAAGATCCCTCTCCCGCGAGCTCAGTTACCTTGACCACCGACGAAATGAGCAAAATTCGTGGCTTAAAAGCCAAGGCGGCAATTGTAATGCACTATACTCGTAGCGATTGGTCGCAGGCACAGCTGGCTGGAATCCGATCTCAGTTTGACAAAATGGGAATTGCAATCGTCGCGATCACTGACGCTGGATTTAGAGCCGAGCAACAAGTCATCGATATCGATCTGGTTCTCGCGCAGAATCCGCAAGTAATCATTTCTATTCCGACGGATGCTGTCTCGACAGCTGCTGCATATAGGAGGGCCAGTCAACAAGGCGTCAAATTGGTATTCATGGATAACGTTCCGATGGGCTTCCAGGCGGAAAAAGATTATGTCAGCGTGGTATCAGCGGACAACTATGGTAACGGGGTTGCATCGGCCCACTTAATGGCACACGCTCTGCAAAGCAGCGGCGAGATAGGCCTGGTCTACTATGCCGCGGATTTCTTTGTGACTAACCAACGTTACATTGCTTTCAAGCAGACCATTACCAAAAACTACCCAGGAATCAGGATAGTCGCCGAACAAGGGATAAGGGAACCAGAGTTCTTCGATGACGCGAACAACGCTGCTTCTCTTATGCTTTCTGGTAATGGCAATTTGAGGGCTATCTGGGCGGTGTGGGACCTGCCGGCTGAGGGAGTAATGTCGGC
>JAFAXJ010000309.1 GCA_019241095.1 Verrucomicrobiota bacterium
ATCGATGCCAACATTGTTCACTGCCACACCTGGTATACTCATTTTGGCGCTATTCTGGCTAAAATGAATTATCATATTCCGATGGTCTTAACAGTGCATTCACTCGAGCCGTTGCGTCCGTGGAAACGCGAGCAGTTAGGGCACGGATATGATTTCTCGAGTTGGTTAGAGAAGACCGCGATCGAGATGGCAGATGCGGTGATAGCGGTTTCTGAGGAGACTCGGAGGGATGTTTTGCGTCTTTTCAACGTCAGGGCTGATCATGTCCCGATTATTTATAATGGAATAGATCCCGACGAATACTATCCCCGACATGAAACGGACGAATTGGTGAGTCTAGGCATCAATCCAGACAAGCCCTATCTTTTGTTTGTGGGCAGAATTGCGCGGCAAAAAGGGATTATTCACCTCGTGAATGCCATCAAATACCTTAATAGAGGGTTTCAGATCGTTTTATGCGCCGGGGCGCCCGATACTCCACAAATTGCTGAGGAGATGAAGAACGCAGTGACAGAGGCTACTGCTCGTCGCGAAGAAGTAATCTGGATTGAAAGTATGGTTCCGAAAAAAGCAGCTTATCAGCTCTATTCGCATGCAGCCGTTTTTTGCTGTCCCTCGATTTATGAACCATTTGGCATCATCAATCTGGAAGCGATGGCTTGTGAAACCGCGGTTGTAGCCTCGGCAGTTGGAGGCATCAAAGAGGTGGTTGTTGACGGAGGAACTGGATTTTTGGTTCCTATCGAGCAGATGGTGGAAAGTCCGTTTGAGCCGCTCAATTCGGATCAGTTTTCTCGCGATTTGGCAGCTAAGATCAATTTACTGATGGCTGATAAACATCTTCGAGAACAATTCGGTAAAGCCGGCCGAAAACGTGCTGTAGAGAAATTCAGCTGGGCGACGATTGCAGCAGAAACCAAGCGACTCTACGAAAGATTGGTTGACGAATCGGCCGGACAAAACTGAAACCGAAGGCGGAGTCGGGAGCCGAGGGAGCTGGGAGGCTCTAGCGCCTTCTGGTTGGATTGTTAGTGTCGGAAGTCTCAATGTTTGTAGACCAAATTCGGATTCATGCTAAGGCTGGAGACGGAGGGAACGGCTGCGTCAGCTTTCGGCGTGAAAAATTTGTGCCGCGCGGAGGCCCAAATGGCGGCGATGGTGGCAGAGGCGGAGACATCATTCTGAAAGCGGATGTGCACACCGATAATCTGGTAAACTTTTACTATGCGCCTCAACTGCAAGCAAAACGTGGGGGACACGGGATGGGCAAGAACATGTATGGCAGGGCGGGACCCAACTCCGTGCACAAGGTCCCTGTCGGGACCTTAGTTTACCGAATCTCTACGCAGAAGATTTTGGGACCAAATATTGAGACGTCCCTCACTTCTCCTGCTGATCTGGAGCTTGTAGCTGATCTGACAAACGAAAACCAGGAATTGATTCTATGCAAGGGGGGCGAAGGCGGCAAAGGTAATACTCACTTCAAGAGCTCTATCAACCGGGTTCCGCGGCAGTATACCGAGGGCGAGCCTGGTGAAGAAAGTCACTTTTTTCTAGAACTAAGGAAGATTGCCGATGCCGCTTTAGTCGGTTATCCGAACGCCGGCAAATCGACGCTGTTGAGCGCAGTATCTTCGGCACATCCGAAGATAGCGCCTTATCCTTTCACTACGTTGAATCCGGTTATAGGAATAATCGAACTGGACGATTACAAAAGGTTGGCTGTGGCTGATATTCCAGGCCTCATCGAAGGGGCTCATCGAAATGTCGGCCTAGGACATGATTTTCTCAGGCACATTGAACGGTGTAAGCTGTTGGTTTTTGTTGTTGACGCTGCCGGAAGTGAAGGGCGCAACCCCGTCGAGGATCTCGGTCACTTAAGGCGCGAACTTGATTTGTACGACCCGACGCTTTCGCAAAGGCAGTGGTTCATTGTCGCTAACAAAATGGATTTGCCAGGCGCTGCTGAAAACGTCGCACTTCTCAAAAGCTCCTACCCAGACCAGGAACTCGTTCTTATGGCAGCAAGCCACCAAGAGGGAGTCGACGAGTTTAAAAGTTTGCTGGCTCGATCATTCCGATTCTCCCCTTGAAGCCAGTAGTCGCTAGCTTCTGCACCTATTTTCTTAAGGCGGAAATGCTCCATATTTATCGCCAGGTTACAGGCCTTCGCAAGTTCGACACCTTCATCATAACGAAGCACAGGCAAAACGCCGGACAATATCCCTTCTCCGATGTGGAAATTCTGCGTTCCAAAAAATTTTCCCCGCTCTACAGAGCAGCTTTAAAGTACGTTCGCCGTCAGCCGGCGCTCGTTTATCGAGGCGAGTTTGAGGCTATTCGCCGGATTTTGATTCGGCGTGATCCCGACCTGATGCACATCTATTTTGGCAATACCGGAGTTCATCTGCTGCCCCTGATTGAACGTTGGGATCGGCCGTGCGTGGTCTCTTTTCACGGCATGGACGTACAACGCCGTTATTCTGAGCGAGGCTATGAACAAAAGTTGCGCCGTCTACTGCGCCTGGTTCGGCTGGTTCTGGTTAGAAGCGACTCTCTCGCAACTCGCTTAATAGATCTTGGTTGTTCGCCAGAACAGATTCGTCTGAATCGCACTGGCGTACCCCTTGATAACTTTCCGTACGCTCCCCGGACCGCGCCGGTCGCCGGTGCTTGGATCATTGTGCAAGCGTGCCGACTTGTGCCCAAGAAAGGTTTGTCAACTGCTTTGCAAGCCTTTCAGATTTTTCACTCGAAATATCCAAACTCACGGTTAGTGATTGCTGGCGACGGACCCCTTCGTCCGGCCCTTAACCGTTGGGTTTCCGACCTAAAATTGGACAGAGCGGTACAATTTACAGGATTTATTACGCAGGCAGAGTTATACAATCTCTATCGATCGGCTCACCTTTTCCTTCATCCGAGTGAGCTTGCGGAGGATGGGAATGAGGAGGGCGTGCCTAATTCTTTGTTAGAAGCGATGGCTTCTGGGCTACCCGTCATAGCCACGATGCACGGTGGTATTCCCGAAGCGGTAACGGATCAAGTGACTGGTTTCCTTTTATCTGAGAAAGATACAGAGGGCGTTGCTGAAGCGCTAACACGAATCGCAAAAGCGCCGGGTGAGTGGGCCCGAATGAGTCGTGAGGCGTCTAGCGCAGTTGCTTTGAATTTTGAAAATCGGCAGCAGGTTGACAGGCTGGAATCAATCTACTTCGAGGTGTTGGAGAGCAAGCCTTCGGCGCGCCACGGGGGCTGATGGACATCGTAGCTCTTTCGTAGAGCACTTCGCTACTGCATGAATTGGCGAATACGCGCTTTTAGGTTCTTTCGAAAAGCCGCATTTTGAGTCCGGGGGGGGTTGCGCGACAAAATCTTGCTCAGACCGAGGATTGTGCGCACTGACAGCGCGTGACAACCCTCGGCCATGCAACAAGGCAATGTCAACGCCGCTCAATGATGATCATTTGCATCGAAGCGAAAAATCGTTTCTCCGGGCTTCATCAAATCTAATTTGTCGCGAGCCAGAATCTCGAGATAGGAAGGGTCATTTTGTAATAAAGTTAACTTCCTGGATTCTTTATTATACTTGGCGCGCTCCATCTCAACTTGGATTGTTAGATCTCGCAACAGCCGCTGTTGACGTTGCTGTTCCTTGGCAAGGGGCATGAACCAGCAAGCGATCAATATCGCGACTCCAACTAACACCAACAGATACAGAATCTTGTTAAAAAAGGATCCAAGCCAGTCTGACGGACGGTCGAAATTGTCAGGTGAAGTTAACACTCAGTGAATTTTACCTCCGTACTGCGCGTTGTCACCAAGTTCTTCTTCGATTCGTAGCAAACGATTATACTTCGCCATGCGATCGGTGCGCGAAAGAGATCCAGTTTTAATTTGGCCCGCATTTGTTGCCACAGCTATGTCGGAGATGCTGGTATCTTCAGTTTCTCCTGAACGATGACTCACGACGGCCGTATAGGCGTGCTCTTTGGCCAGTTCGATGCAATCCAAGGTTTCGGTTAGAGAGCCAATCTGATTTACCTTTATGAGGATTGAATTAGCTACCTTTTCCTCAATACCCTTTCTCAGGAACTCGACGTTAGTCACGAAATTATCGTCGCCCACCAACTGGACTCGATCACCAATCGCAGCGGTTAATTTTTTCCAACCTTTCCAGTCGTTCTGGTCGCAGCCATCCTCAATTGAGATGATAGGATATTTTGAGCAAAGGTTATCATAAAACGCGATCAACTCGTCGTCTGTCTTCTTTGCGCCTCCAGATTTCTTGAAAACATACAGACCTGCTTCCTTTTCGTAAAACTCAGAAGCGGCAGCATCCAAGGCAAAGAATACCTCTTGTCCAAGCGAGAACCCGGCTTTCTCCACGGATTTACAAATCGTATCCAATGTGTCTTCAACACTGGCCAAGTTTGGTGCAAAGCCGCCCTCGTCTCCTACAGCAGTAGAAAATCCTCGCGCTTTCAATACACTTTTGAGCGCATGAAAAACCTCAGTTCCGCAACGGAGTGCCTCGGAAAAGGTAGGCAAACCTTTCGGCATGATCATGAACTCTTGAAAATCGATCGGTGCGTCCGAATGAGCTCCGCCGTTAACAATGTTCATCATTGGCACAGGTAAAACTTTGGCGTTCGGTCCTCCTATATAGCGGAACAAGGACATACCCAATTGCGCTGCAGCGGCATGCGCAGTCGCGAGAGAAACCCCAAGGATAGCGTTGGCGCCGAGTTTCTTTTTGTTGGGTGTGCCATCCAGAGCAAGCATTGTTGAGTCAAGGCCGATCTGGTCTAAGCTGTCCAACCCGACTACAGCGTCCGCTATTTTGGTCTCAACATTTTCCACTGCTTTCAACACGCCCTTGCCGAGATACTTGCTGCTATCGCCATCTCTCAACTCCCAGGCTTCGTGCTCGCCTGTGCTGGCGCCGCTTGGCACGATGGCGCGGCCAACAGCGCCGCCCGTTAGTTCAACGTCCACTTCGACAGTCGGGTTTCCTCGACTGTCAAAGACTTGTCGAGCTCGCACATCAGAGATGATAGTTAGAGACATAGGCGGGTAGTAGTTTGTAAACAGAGTATCTGGTAAATCGCATTCTGCCCAGCAGTGTTTATTCTCTCCCGATTGCCCCAACCGTCTCAATTTCCGGCAAGTTGAACGGCTCGATGGAAATCACCTCTAATGTCCGAGTTCCAGTTTCTGTGGGCAATTTGACCATTTCTCCAGGGCTTTTACCAAGCAGCGACTGACCGATCGCCGTGAGGTAAGACAGGATATGCTTTTCCGGTGCACTGTCCCAAGCACCCAAAATCCGATAAACTATTAACTCCTGGGATTGCTCGTCACGAACTGTTACTGCAGTCCCGATGGACACTATAGACGTATCAACATTGTCGAAATTCGATCCGCGCGCTCGTGCCAGCATTTGTTCCAGTTCGGCTTTGCGACGCATCAACACGGTTTGCATCTCTTTGGCCGCCTTGTACTCGAAGTTTTCTCTAAGATCACCATAAGAACGTGCGATGCTTATTTCTTTCGTATTTTCAGGGATCTTTTTACTCGTCAGATCATCATATTCCTCCTTCTTCTTCTGAAGACTGGACCAGGATACAATCAACGCCTCTTCTTTTTCTTCCTGTTCACCCGTCAGCATCGATTGCAGTTCCGGGTGAATCTTGATCATGCGAGCCATCAATGAACGCTTATTCAGTTCTTCAAAAGACGGAGTGAGAAGCATACGCCGCATTAAATCACGGGCTTGTGGTATGGGCGCATTAATTATCAGATCAGGGACCAAATCACGATCTTCCAATAACAAATCGTGCAGCTTTGAACCGCGGCGATTCTCGTTGAACTGGTCTCTCTCTAAGGCGCTGAAGGCTGCTGTCAATAATTCCGAATCGAGCAAATTGCCAAAATCGTGCCCCCCACGTTCCTTCGCTAACCAGTAGATGGCCTCTGAAGAGATCGAATGCTCCTTAATTGCTCGATCAAAAGTTTGATACAATCGCTCCGTGTGACCTTCTTCCACAAGAACTCTGACAATTTCATTGATTAATCGAGAACTGCTAGTCTGAAGGAACGCAAGGCAGCGGGAGACCCAGTCATCTGGGAAAGCCACTTTCAACTCAGCCAACACTCGACGCTGTTTAGCACTTGCTATTTGTGATAAAACCTCTCCCAAATGGCTCTCTTGTTCTCTGAGTACCTGTGGGATCGTGATTGAAACTCCTTTCGCGAGCTGTGGGAATCTGGTACAGATTTCATCGCGCGTGACTAAAAGCTCCAACGCTTGAGGCGGGCTTAACCGCTGGCTTCGTGACGCCATCTCTTCAACTTGGTCAATGACGACCTGAAGTTTCGACTCCCCGCCTGCAAAGGCATCAGCATTCTTTGAAATGTGGTCCAGAGTAGTGGTTTGGTCTTTCAATTGACGCGCGCTTTGGAAGGATAAAATTAGTTCATCTCCAAACGAGAGCGATTCATCTCGCATGGTGATGTATTCAGCTTTTTTTGCTGGCAGTGATAATCGACCATTTTTACGCAAGGCTTTTTTCGAGTTATCCCACCAACGCTTGAACTCGCCATTCGGAACGATCTCTGGGTCGAGCGTCTTTTGCAATTGTTCTTGGGTTACTCTTCCACCAAAACTCTCCAACACGGTAAGCACTAACCTTACCGGATCTTCAGTCGCCAGTCCCTTCAACCCACCTGAGTCCAGTATTTTCCTAACGTAAATGTGATTGTCCGATAAAGGCTGCAGCGTTTCAGCCGCGTACTGAAGCTGCATCTGATGACTTTTCTTAGTTTGAAAGTCGACGACGATTTGGTTCAGCAGCAGGTTCCAACTATTAACTCGACCGAAACCCCAACTTTTGTGCAGGCAAAATGTTTGTGGCTTCAACTGATCAAGAGCGGTTCCAGCTTTTGCGGTTAATTTGCCAGCGTCCACCAGCGCTTGTAGGTCAGCTTCCATAGGGCGCAGAGAACATAGGGAAGAACAGTGGGCCTGCCAACGAAATCCCATTCCCGCATGATTAACTCTGAGCTGGCCCGCTTTTCTGACTTAGGAGGGACCGGTCGCCCCGGAGGTGCGGTCCTACCTTTTTTTGTACTCGCTAAGGATGCAGCGGCTCCCACTTATCTTGACGCTCTGAGGAGAGAAGGGTACGGTTCGCCCGGTTTGAGAACGTTCAACCTTTTCCAGCGAAGGATTTTGCACCCCCACTCGCTTTTTCCGTTCGTGACTGCCGCGTTGCTTTTTTATGGCAACTCGGATTGTGCATTCGGCGACCCTATTTCTGACCTGAGATCAGTTTCTATTTTCAAGGACGCAGATCTAGGAAAGCTTGCAAATGGCGAAATTCTGGCGGGCAGAGGACCAGCAATGAGCCTTGGAAGAGCGCTCTCGGTTGAGAGCGCTTATATCGTCCCTGATTCCCTCAGAACCGCTGTCAGCCTTCAGGAGAAGTGGAATCCGAGTGGTACAGCCGGTGTTTTTCTTCAAAGCGATTTGCCGGCACACCCAAGCCCCACAAACTTCCAAGGATTAACGAACTTGCCGCAGAATTTCGCTGTCCGTTCTTTGTTTCAAGTGACTGAACGGCTGCCAGGTGACGCTTCGAAACTTTTATTGAGCAATGCGGAGGCGCACAGCTTTTCATCAGGAGGTTCCGCCGCAGTGGTCGGCTTCTGGAGCAAAGTTTTAGCCGCTCGGGCCAATGCTTTTACAACAGGGGGATTAGGTGCGCTTCCGCCTTATGAGACGGATGGCTCAAATATTCGACCGGCTGACGAATTCACGCGACTATTGAGAGAGAGCCCGAGATTGCAAAGCCAATTCTCGTCCATAATTGGGTCGACACCGCTTTCTGGCGGCCGTGGCTCCATTGCTCCGTCGGGGTACTGGCAGGTGTTTGACGTGGAAGGGTTGGCAGCCGTCGGGCTCGGGGCCTCTTATGGAAAGGGTTTCGGCGAGGGTTGGCAGTCGGTAGACATGCAATATTATTCCAGTGCCGGCGTCTATGCGTTGGTCACATTTTATCAGATGTGGCCGATAAGGGCGAATGGGCGCGAGTCGACCTTGGTTTGGCGCACTGACCTGACTTCGGCTGCTGCTATCGGGGAATTACGCGGGGTACA
>JAFAXJ010000630.1 GCA_019241095.1 Verrucomicrobiota bacterium
GCGACAGGCAACCGCGATCTGGGGCTGTCTTCAGGGCAACCGGTTCCCCGAGTGACATCATTCCGGTCGGCTATTTCCGCGAACTGACGGACAGTAATCATTTTCGGATCAAGGAAACCCGTCATTACTCCAGTCCGGTTTTCGTTCCGTTCGGGCCTGGGGGCGCCGTTGGAGGGAGCAAATCAGACTGCGGGTAGATTTGCCTTCGAAAGCACTGTGCAAATGATGGCGCCCGGCAAACAAGCTGGACTTTCCGACAACTGACGACGGAACGACTGACGCAACCACCTCCCTGGATGATCCTTACTGCCTCAGTCGGTTCCAGCAGTTCTTTCCACGTGTTTCTCGCACCGATTGCGACGCCTTGGGTCTGCCAGAGGCCCTCTCAGTGAGGCAGAGCCTTGACTCCAATGCTTTAAAGCAAACCAACTGCTTTCTTAGAAATTGAGCAGCCTTTCAGGAACATAGATCACGTCACCGCCGCTAACATAAATAGCCTGGGTCGGCGTGCCACTCAGCACCGGCTTAAGATTAAAGATACGCGTTTCGTGCTCACCATTCACAATACGGATCAGCGCAACTTTCTTGACGTCCGCTTCCGGCGTGAATCCGCCAGCTTCCATAATGGCTTCCAAAAGCGTGGAAGGACGCTCAAACGTGACTCGCCCGGGCTTTTGCACCGCTCCTGAAACAACGACCGGAATTGCTCGAGCTTCCAGAGTAACCACCACCTCACTATTTTGAAGTTGTGTTTTGTACCGGCTCGCCAGCTCGCTCTGCAACACTCCCACCGTTTTTCCGGCGGCGTTAACCTCGCCTATTAACGGCAGACTAATCATTCCGTCAGGACCGATCTTCTGCGTTTCGTTCAGTTCCGGCGCCCCGGTGAAACTGATCTTTACTGTATCGCCACTAGAGAGCGCAGAAACAATACGAGGGTTGGTCGGTTCTGGTATCGATCCTGTTCTGGTGCTAGCGCACCCGGCACAGAAAAAGACAGCAATTGTAAGCGTCGCGGCTACGTTAAGGATGTTACTTCTCATTACTGAAAGTCCTCCAAACTTCCTCTCCGAGATCACGCGAGTTATCTTTTTCTTCGTTAGGGGAAGCAGACCCTCGCCAAAGCAATGGTATTGCGATGACGCTGCCTCTCTGTGTAAAACACTTAATTGTTGAAGTGTTTAGGATTTTTTATGATGCGTGTCCAGAACCTTTCCGCTTACTTTTGAAAAAATGGCTATCTTAAAAGCCATTTCTGTAGCGACACGTCGCCGCTGTCCGATGATCAGTCCGCGTCCTATAGTCCAGTTGCACCTGTCTAAAGCGGTCGACCAACCCGCATACTCTATTGTTATCTGCCAATCTTCTGCAAGGAAGTCCTGGAAGACAACATCTTCCTGGAAGAAAACGCCAGCACAACCAACAGGAACGGCAACAGTACCAGTCCAGTTTTAGCTTCAGGAACAGGTCGAGGCGCCGGATGCGTCAGCTTAACAGGATTCGACTCCAGCCAATTTAACAGAGTGCTCCAAGTAAAACTAGGCCTTTGCGGCACAGTGGAAGCGTTGGCCGAATTGACGGACAAAGCCGCCGTGAACAGAAACAACGCCGCTCCACCGATTGCAAGCAATCTTCGAAGCGGATTTCTCAATTTTGAATGGTTCATCTTGTCGCTTAACGGTTCTCAGAACCCGAACTTTAGCCGGTAACCGCATTTTTAATCTGAGACTCACGAATGAATTCGCCTCTCCTGTACGTCAACGCCTTAGGTCCGGTATCTGCGCGGCAATCATTCGACCGATTTCTAGCGAAGCTGTTGCTGCTGGCGACGGAGCATTGCAGACGTGCGTTGATGCTTGGTTCTGGAGTATTAAAAAATCGTCTACAAGCGCGCCATCAATTCGTACAGCTTGAGCACGAACACCTGCTTCGCCGGGCACCAAATCTTCTTCGCTAATCTGTGGCAACAACTTTTGCAGGCTTCGCAAAAAAGCCTTTTTACTGATTGAACGATGTATTTCCTCCAGGCCCGAGGACGCATGTCTTGCGGCAAGGCGCCAGAAACCGGGAAAGGTGAAAGTGGCCCATGTATCACCTAAATCAAAGTCGGTGCGCTTATAACCCTCACGCTTGAAACTCAGAACAGCATTAGGACCGGCGTGAACACTTCCATCAATCATCCGAGTTAAATGTACTCCTAGAAACGGGAATTGAGGATCGGGAACGGGATAGATCAGATTTTTGACTAGATACCGTTTTTCAGGAATCAGCACATAATATTCACCTCGAAAAGGCACAATTTTGGCCGGGGCTTTTTGCCCGGCTAATCTTGCTATCCTATCGCTATGTAAACCAGTACAGTTGATTATCCAATCGGCCTGCAACTCGCCCCGTGAGGTCGATATTCTCCAGGTTCGATCTCGCCGATTTATCCTTTCGACTTCAGTCCCCAAGCAGGTTATCGCACCGGCGGTCTGAACGAGTTCGGCTAACTTGCGACAGACCTTTTTAAAATCAACAATGCCTGTACCACTAACCAAAAGGCCGGCTAAACCCTGGACATAAGGTTCCACTGCGGCCAGATTCGCCGCCGAGAGCCGGCTAACGGCTAAGCCGTTTTGAATTCCTCGTTCGTAGAGTTGCTGAAGACGCGGAAGTTCAGCAGCGTTGGTCGCTACGATCACCTTCCCGCATATTTCATAAGCTATTCCATGTTCACGGCAGAAGGCGACCATGGTCTGGTTGCCTTCACGGCAAAGCTTCGCTTTCAGGCTACCTGGCTTATAATAAATGCCTGAGTGGATGACACCGCTATTACGGCCAGTCTGGTGTAATGCCCAATCGGGTTCTTTTTCGAGAACGGCTAACGCCAGACCCGGCTGCTTTTCCAAGAGCCGCCACGCAACTGCTAACCCAACTATCCCGCCACCAAAGATTGCGCAATTAACCGAAAAGTTTGACATAGACCAGACTTCATCAGCATTGCTTATCGGCCCTTTCTAACGCCCTTAAAAGGAGCTCCGCCAGTCACTCGTCTTGGAACTGCTCAAGTAATCAGAACTGCTTTACGGAAATAGAACCCTTCCGCCAAACCTGAAGGAGAAGCGCATTCAACACCGCGAATGCGATGCATAGCATCAAAACTGGATCGGGTAAACCAATGCTTGTTTAGCTGAGTTCGAAAATGCTTCATCAGAAGATCGATCTTCCGATTACTAATTTTTTCTGAAATTGGAACAAACAAGTTCGGCGCTCCTAAATCTCCGTCGTATTTTAAAATTTCATATTCAAGAATCAGATGGTTTCGAAAGGTGTTCCAAGCCAAATCTGACAGCACTCGATGATCCTGGTGGCGATCGTCCCGGTAATGGGTGAAAACAATTTCTGGATTGAACTTCATTCTGATTTGTTCGAACCAGTTCTTTATGTCTGCCCACTCGTTCGGGAAATAGCTTTCCTGAAACGAACCAACCTTGATTTGGCTTCGGTCAGACTTGCTAAGGTATTCTTCCGCGCTCGCTTCTGCCTCCTGAGCACGTGCGCCAGGTGCGCTAAAAACAGCCCAATAGATTTCCATTTCCGGGTGGTTCTCTTTCAAGCTTAATAGCGTACCGCCCATCCCAATCTCGATGTCGTCAGCATGAGCGCCGAGGCATAGTACACGAGAAACAGTCGTGAAGGAAAGCGGGAGCATAAACGGCTCTATTCCGGTCATGCTAGAATGCTAGACCCGAGTATCCGCAGAAAGCAGAAACGTAGGAATTCTTTTACGATCGGCAACGGCCGGAAACTGATTTCTATATTCCTGGCAGTTTTCGAAATCGATCGGCACTTGGCCGAGTCCCTGCTCGGAACCCATCTCAAGAAGAAGTGTTCCGTCAGGAGCAATGGCCATGCTCTTACCGCTGTACGCGAAGAAAGGGTCTGAACCGCATCGATTCACACCAATCACATAGGCTTGATTTTCAATTGCGCGAGCGCGTAACAAAGTAGTCCAGTGCTGTTCGCGGACCGCAGGCCAGTTGGCAATCACCA
Organism: Verrucomicrobiota bacterium; assembly: GCA_019241095.1. Taxonomy (GTDB): domain Bacteria; phylum Verrucomicrobiota; class Verrucomicrobiia; order Chthoniobacterales; family JAFAMB01; genus JAFAXJ01. The sequence goes on from JAFAXJ010000630.1 coordinate 4,036, forward strand.
CAAACATTTCTGCTCCCAGGTCGAGCGCGTCGCGAAAAAGCTCCGGAAACCGGAGATCATAGCAGATAATGGGAGCAATCCGCATTCCGCGCCAATTGAGGATCACCGCTTCAGAGCCCGCATCATAGTAGCGATGTTCGTCGGCCGGTGAGAAAAGGTGTGTCTTCCTGTACCGACCCGCGACTTTTCCGGAAGGGCCTATCAACACGGCTTCGTTCCTGCCCCGTTGTTCTGGTCCCGGGCGGCCGATGCCGGCCAAAACATAAGAGTTATGAACTTTGGCCATAGTGCTCAGAAAGCCCTCACTCATTTGCGGCTCGTTTGCGCTGACAGCTGATACTTGCATACTGAATCCTGTGAACGCCAATTCCGGAAGAACAATCAGTGATTCAGGCGGAATCTTACTGTTACTGAGCAAGCGCTGGACTAAATCGAAATTTGCTGCTTTGTCCTCCCACTGGATATCCATTTGGCAGCAAATGACCGATGCGATATTCATTTGGAATGTTTAGTGAATCATGACCTCCGTCAGGACATCCCATATCCAGCACTGAACTACTATCAACGAGAAATTTCTAGCTTGAGAATCCTTTGGTAATCAACAACCACTACCTTTTTTTCTTCCTGTCGGAAAAATGCTGGACAAGGCAGCGAGAAGCATACCCTGCGCCGGAAACGAAGTTCATGAGCGGGCCAAAACTCCAAGCTGCGGGAGCTCCCAGCATGTGGAGACCGGGAACGGATGTTCTAAGGCCAGGTCTGAGCTTCGGATACCCATGGTGGCGTTCGATCCCCGCCAAAAGTTTGGGAGAGAGCAAAGTATATCGAGAGATGTCTACCTGATATCCCGTACCTAGGAGTACGTGATCTACCGTTTTCTCAATACCCCCGCTCAACTTCACGTTGATCTGATCACCAATCGGTTTGGCTGATATAACTCCGCAATTCAGCATAATATTGACGTCCTGCATGCGTTTGTGAAGCCACCGAGCCCCTGCCGGCCGCAATGCTCGTTTCCTTAAAGCGTCTTGGAACGCTCTAGGAAAACGGCGCACCAGATCGGGTCTTGCAGCAATCTGGCTTAGACCAGCGGGCCCAACGTCGGTCGGCGCATAAAGCATCCTGGCTACACCCTTGCCGAGACCCTGATGCAGTGTCTTGGAAGCCCAGCCGCCTAGCCAGTGAATGCTCCCGGCATGCGTACAAACTTCGACCTGGACACCCTGTTCATTCATTAAAGCTGCCGATTCCAAAGCGCTTTGACCGCTGCCTAAAACCAAAACATTCTTTCCACGAAATGCCGATAAATCCCGGTGCTCCGAAACGTGAGACGCCAGTTCTTTTGGAATGGCCGCAAATTCGATTGGACGCCGGGCGAAAGCGCCAATTCCAAGAGCGACAATAACGTTCTTCGCTAAAACAGCGGTCTCATCTTCTAGAGAAATAATAAAATGATCACCTGATGCTGCTATCGATATCACTTTGCGCCGGTCCAGATCCGGCAAAGCTTTGGACTGGTACCACTGCCCATATTCTACGAACCGACTAACCGGAACGGGCGTTTGAAATTGGATGTTCCTTTCGAGCTGAAAAGCTTCTAAGGTTAGCTTGCCGACCGGGTCGGCAATCTGCGTTGCAGTCCAGTTGGAGCGTAAACACATACCTTGCGGCATGTTACGCTCCCAAAATGACATCGGTTCTCCGAAGATTACGCTCTCTAACCCGCGCACCTGACTTAAATGCGCGCCCACCGCAAGACCGTAAGGTCCTGCCCCGGCTATTATGACATCGTATTTATTCATTCGCTGCTGAAATCTCTTGCTGACTGTTTGCATCCTGAACGGCGTTTCAGTTTGAATCTTTAGATTTGCCGATCTGATAGGAAATTTTGCCATCGACTAAGGATGCAAAACCAATCCTCGCTCTTTCACTTCCTTCTCCTACTATTCTGAATTGACCATCGGAGACGATAAGCCTTAGTTCTGCCCGCTGGCGCCACCACGTCGCAACTTCTGCCGGTCGAGCTATCCAAGTTTCCTGTTTTTCTCGAGTCGAACAAAGATATTCGAGCAGTTTTGTGTATGTCGCTCTAGCAGATTTATTGATTACATAATCAGGGTGAATGATAAAACTAACTAACCCGTGCTTCGCTCGAATGAGGTTAGATTGATTTTTCCACACACCGATTGAGTAATCGCCGAGGATATGAAAAAGCGAGTAGTCCTGGATGGTGGTAACAGGAAGTTCAAGCGTTTCACCCAGAAAAAAAGGAAACACAGTGCAACAACCGCCTCTTTGCGGATCCAAATGAGCTACATTGGGAATCGACATGTCATAGGAAAAACCTAAATCGTCGATCCATTCCGCATTTCGATATAAGACTGCGGACCGAAATCCACTCGCTCCAAATGCTTTGGCATAATGTTTGATCCGCACAGCCCGGCGCAAAAACTCAGCTCGATTGCTAAACAAGCGACCATCATGATTTAGATCGTGAACATTCAACTCGAACTCGCGGACACGAATTTCGTCGAGAAATTTTGCGTGAACAGTATACCGCTCTTCGGGGATGATGTGGAATGAGGATTTGATTCCAAAAGAATCATTCACGTCCATTAACTCAGAACAAAAGTTTCGCCCGGCCGTAGTTTCCACATCATGGGTTAACATGGTGCAACTCGGGTGACCATCAGGCCAGAACCAAATGAAAGGTAGACGGTCAGAGCCGGTAACTGCCAATTCCAGCTCAATCAACTTTTCAGCAATTTCTTCAACGGTAGAATCAACCGGCCAATTTGGAAAAGGACGCTTTTCCCAGCCTCGAAAATGCCATCTCTGAAAACGCTTTCGCACCGCCACGGATAAAAAGGGGCGAAGCAGGTAATAAAGTCGCCGGACAATTCGAGCGGAGGACCGGCCCCCGAGCGCGGAACTGATATATCGCTCGAAACGCAAGTTATCTATCACTTCAGCCGGATCGAATGGAAGATGAACAGATTCCTGGCTTAATTTTATATGGCTCTCTGTGTCGTGCAGCGATAGATGAGCATCCGCACTTGGTGTGCCGCTAGAGCATTTGCCAAAGCAGACTGCGTTTGCACCAAAACGAAAGTATCCGCTATTAGCCCCTTTTTCTTTGGTTAGACAAAAGCTTGCCTGGCTTTCGGCCCCATGAAAATGATTAGCTAACAAATGATTTATACTGACCCTATGCATGCATTCTGTAAGGTTTCCTGCATCGTTGAAAAATGATTTATGTTGGCCAGCCAAGTCGCTACATGACATAGACATCGGCAGAATTGACATAGACATCGGCAGAATTTTCGATTTCTAAGAAAAAATTATTTATTTGCGACGAGGAACCTCGTGATCACGGCAATTCCGTAACCCGTGATGCATTTTGTTGAGCGAGAGCATCAGTTACGGCCGCAAGTTTACGAATACTTAGTGTAAAGGGTTAAAGAATTGAGTTTCCGGTCGATAACGCTCTGATGGTGACTCGTGTGCAAACTGCTGCCATCAACCCGCCTGACGTCTGCCGACCCTTGAATCGGTGCTGGTTAAAGCAGTTTTTGCTTGCTGGCTGTGTATTCGGCTTGCTTTGGTCACTGCTGGTTGTGCATCTTGCCCAGATCTGGGCCTTCGATCCCCAATACAGTTTCGGCTGGTTCAGTCCGATTCTAGGCGGATATCTTTTTTTCATTCGATGGCAAAACCGGCCGGCTCCTAGGCCAAAAAGATCCGCACCTGCGCTTTGCATCCTGGTCTTTTGTGCATTTTTGCTTCTCCCAACCTGGTTCATCATTCAGCCCAATGCCGATTGGCACCTGCTCACCCTGTTGCTGGCGAGCGAGGTTATCACAATTACACTGTGCGCCCTTTACTTTGCGGGTGGACGAAGCTGGATCCGCCATTTTGCCTTTAGCGTGTGCTTCATCTTGGCAGCGGTGCCTTGGTTCACATTAATGGAAGCAGCCGTGATTCAGACGCTACAGCGCTGGGTCACAACGCTTACCATTGCTTTGCTTCGTCTCTGCCACGTCCCGGCGCTTGCATATGGCAACATCATCCAGTTGCCAAGTGGGAGCTTGGAAGTTGACGGCGCCTGCAGTGGCTTTCAGTCATTGCAAGCGACGCTGATGATCACACTTTTTTTGGGAGCCTTGTATCAAGCATCAATTCATCGGAGGGCTCTATTATTAACGTTCGGGGTCGCCCTGGCTTTTGCTGGGAATGTCATTCGGGCGTTAACTCTTTCATTGATCGCGTACAGTCAGGGAATCGAGAATATTGAGTTTTGGCATGACCCAACTGGCTATGCCATCCTGGCATTGTGCTTTTTGCTGGTCTGGTACTTTGCGCGCCTGCTTTGTGATCCATTGCCGCAAATCGAATTTCACCACAATCAAACGAACGCCTTTTTTCCCAAACGCGTCATCATTCATCTTGGTGTCTGGGTAATGCTTGTTGTTGTTGCTTGTGAGGCTTGGTATCGGTCGCATTCCTCCGTTCAACGGGAACGGTGGGCAGTAAAGTTTCCTGTTAGCGCAAACGAGTACAGTCAGATAGCTTTCAGCCCGCAAGAGTTAGCCCTGCTAGCCTTTGATAGCGGACAAGGAGCCGAGTGGGCAGATTCTGGTGATCATCAATGGACTGGATTTTTCTTCCGATGGGAGAAGGGCCCTACCCGATCTCGACTCTTAGCTCGCCTGCACAGGCCCGAGGTTTGTCTTCCGGCATCCGGTTATGAGTTAGTTGAGAGTCGGGGTGAGCTGACCGTACCAGCGGGTCATATTAAGATGCGCTTTGATGCGACACTATTTCGATCAGGGGATGAGATGCTTTATGTCTACTACTGTCTTTGGGAAGATCAGGCATACGGATCAGCGCAAAGCTTATCGCCAACAACTTTCGGCCGAGTAG
>JAFAXJ010000420.1 GCA_019241095.1 Verrucomicrobiota bacterium
TCGTATCTATAAAGAAAAACTGGGCAACTGAGTCATATTTCAAAGTTTGTGTTAAGCAGTAATAGCGTGCCGGCATCCTCCAGTTTGGATGATTAATTGCATACTGAAGCTGTGCGTCTGGTTTTCCCCTGTAATCGTGATTGCCGAGAATCGCGTACCAGGGTAATCGCAAATCGCCGTAGACGTTTTCGAACGAGGTTTGCCATTGCGGATCCTCAGGTGTCTGCACTCCATTCTCATAAAAATTATCGCCCACCGAGATCACAAAATTGCATTTGCGCTTCTGAGTTGTTTTCAGCAATTGGCGAGCGACGCCGATCTGGTCGATTTGTCCTTGACGTCCCCAGTCACCGATAACCAGGAATTTTAATGCTCGATCATCAGCAGAGAAGAGCGTATCCGCTTTGAGAACGGAAGCTGTTTCCCATACATTTCTTGGCGACATTGATGAGAACAGCCTGACCAGATAATTGAGTGGAAAAAGGCCTAACAGCCAGCCGACAAATGTGCGTCTTGTTGTTTTTTCTTCGATGTTGATCTTTGGCGCAAGCACGAATCACTTTATGATAGAACGTCGATCCAGTCAGTGTTTACCTCGTTTTCCCTGTCCTTGCTCTACCCGAAGGCGTCGAAAAAGGCCGATGATCATCAGGCGCTTAGAGCGGAAGAACCTTGCTGTGCTGAGCTTTCCTTTTCCGGAGGATTTGTGGTAAAATCAAGTATGCCACTCGGGAGCATAGTTGCGGTACTCTTGTTTGGTTTATTGTCTGTTGCTGCCGCTAGCTCTAAAACAGTCTACGTCTTGAAAGTCGATGGTACGATAGGGCCGGCAACGGCTGACTACATCAACCGCGGTTTGGGAGTGGCGAGCAGAAACGGGGCGGAATGCATGATTTTAGAGTTGAATACGCCCGGGGGGCTGCTCGATTCCACGCAATCAATTGTTCAAGGTCTTTTGAGCTCGAAAGTACCTTCTGTGGTCTACGTTACGCCTATGGGCGCGACAGCGGCTAGCGCCGGGACTTTCATTACGCTAGCTGCTGACATTGCCGCTATGGCGCCCGCGACAACCATTGGTGCTGCTCATCCGGTCGCGATGGGGGGAATTCCAGGACAGGGTAAGCCTGATGACGTCATGTCAAAAAAACTGGAGAATTACGCCGCGAGCTATATCGAAGCCATTGCCAGTCGCCGGAACAGAAATGTTACTTGGGCGCAGTCCGCAGTGCGGGAGAGTATCGCCATCACATCGGAGAAAGCGCGCGAACTGAAGGTCATAGATTTCATTGCTACTGATCTGCCTGACCTGCTTGCACAATTGAACGGCCGTGTTGTGAATGGCAAGGCTTTAGGAACATCTGGTGCGGCAATAGTCAACTTCGGCATGTCTTCTCGCGAAAAGATTTTTCAGGGCTTATGGCGCCCTGAAGTGATGTTTGTGCTAATGCTAGTCGCGATTTACGGCGTTATCGGTGAGATTACTTCACCCGGAGCGATTTTACCGGGAGTGGCCGGCGCGATTGCTTTGGTGCTTGTGCTTTATATGTCGGCAACATTGCCTATCAATGTTGCAGGGGTTGTGTTTCTGCTGCTTGCCCTTGCCTTGTTTGCTGTGGATGTTTTTGCTCCTACTCACGGTATATTAACCGGGGGCGGCATACTGGCATTCTGTGTCGGATCTTTAATGTTGTTCAACCGGGATGATCCCCTTTTTCGCCTTTCGTTGTCCTACATCATCCCAGGAGCACTAGTGACAGCCTTCTTCTTCGCTTTCATTGTAGGGAAAGCGTTTCGTGCACAGCGGCTTCCTCCGAAGCTTGGATCATTTTCCGGTAAGATCGGTATAGCAATAACAGAGATCAATAGGGAGAAAGGTATGATAATGATCGATGGTGAGTATTGGAATGCCCGCAGTGAAATTCCTATCGGACCTGGAGGCAAAGCCGAGGTGAAAGCAGTTAGTGGCCTACAGCTTACAGTGAATCCATTAACCTTAAGCGAACCATGTTAGATCCCCTTTTGAATCTAGTTAGCTGGCTGATCCCGATTTTTCTGCTTGCGATTTTCATCTTACCGCAATCTGTCCGCATTTTGCGGGAATATGAAAGGGCGGTGGTTTTCCGGCTTGGTAAACTTTTGGGCACAAAAGGTCCTGGGCTTATTTTCCTGATCCCGATAGTAGACCGCATGGTCAAAATGGATCTGCGTGTTGTAACTATTGATGTAGCTCGTCAAGAGGTCATGACTAGCGATAATGTGCCGGTCACCGTCGATGCAGTTGTGTATTTCAGGATAGTTGAGCCCGAGGCCGCAGTCATCAGGGTAGAAAACTATCTAAAAGCTACCTCTCTCATTTCTCAGACAACGCTGCGCAGTGTTCTCGGACAGGCCGAGTTGGATGAATTACTATCCAAACGAGATAAGATTAATGTAACTCTGCAGGAGATTATCGATCGTCAAACCGATCCGTGGGGTATTAAGGTCACAGCGGTTGAAGTAAAAGATGTGGCGCTGCCAGATGGGATGAAACGCGCCATGGCACGCCAAGCGGAAACGGAGCGGGAAAGACGCGCTAAAATTATCAGTGCTGAGGGTGAATATCAGGCAGCTGAAAAGTTAGTTCAAGCTGCTGCGATGATAGCCGAGGAACCGATTGCATTGCAATTACGCTTTCTTCAAACAATGCGTGAAATTTCAAACGAACACAATACGACCACATTTTTGCCCTTGCCTTTAGACATATTTTCGCCATTCCTCAAATCAGCATCGGATATGAAAAGTCGGCCGGCTAAACCATTAGCTGACGAATCTCGAGCTGCCGGCGGAGAATCGAAGTAGGCATGTAGGTTCAGACCTTGGTCAACGTAATCCGACTGCACGCACTGAAGGCTGCCGCGGTACGACACTGGCATGCATCGAAAGCATTTCATTACGCTCGACGAAGCGATGACTTGGCGTGTCCCGGAAATTACGTCGTGAAGACCCTTGTTGTTCACCAGAGGTCCAGGGGCCAGAGCCTTGTCCCCGGTTTGGTCGCTCAGTGATATTATACCTGGCCTCGTTTTTCCGCTTGACTTCGTTTTAGACAGCGCTTAGCAAAGGCGACAGTTTCCAATGCCTCGAATTAGTCATCAGTTCGGCATTTCTGTATCGGTAGCCAGCTCGCTCGTACGAGTAGGCTGAGCCGAGGCCGAACTCTTACGAGCATTTCTCGCCCGCTTGACGAGCGGGGTTCACCTCAAAAAAGCCCTTCGTGGGTCCTCTATATCCAAATCCTTACAAACGTATGAACACTACACCCGACACAAACAGTTGGTCCGACGGACTAAGAACAAACTACTCTTCGGAACTGAGTGCTGAGCGCCAGACCTGGTCTTGCCAGCCTGAAGCTCCGCCTTTGCGTTATTTACTTCCGGGAGAACTGTTAGATTCCGGTTTTGCGATGACGGAAATGCTGAACGATGACCCAAGTTAGACCCTGGCTTGCTGGTTCTTCCGCTTGATTCTACCTTGCCGCTCCATAGGCGGCTAGCTACGGCAGCGTCTCGGCGGTTTGCCTTGCCCAAGTCTGCTTGGTTCGAAATTTGCGGCAGGCCTGTGTCAAAGCGATCGCTTGAACGCCGGCGCAAAGGAAAAAGGTAGTTCCGACCCGCCAATCCGAGGCAGGTAAATGACTAACCTTGGCCAATATAGGTGTTCCAATCAGCGGCCCAATAACACCCATCAGGCTGCCGATTGAACTCAGCGATCCCATAGTGATTCCTTGTTCACGTGGATCGACTGCTTTGGATATTAGCCCTTGCAGCGCCGGTCCAGCAAGAAACCCGAGCGCGTTTCCGATGATAATCACGTACATCATCCATCCCTGGCTCACCAGTCCATAGAGAACGTAGGCAAGGAGGCCTGAAGTTATCCCAAGTAAAGTCGTACGTTCATTACCCAAAATCTTCAGTATTTTTCCCAAGAACAAACCTTGCATCAATGCACCAGTAAGCCCGACCACGAAAAGCGAAATCCCATTTTCGCCGGGTCCCCAACCGAAACGGAATTGAGTGTATAACACCCAGGTGCATTGTAAGATAAATTGGGGAAACACCGTCAGGGTATAAATCACAACCAACCCGCCCGCGGTTTGAAGCTTTGCAAGTGCAATCAGTGCGGAAAAAGGATTGGCTCGACTTAGCTTGAACGCCGATCGTCGGTCGCGAGGTAGTGACTCGGGCAGAACAAAATAACCGTACAGCCAGTTCAGAAGCGAAAGGGATGCGGAGAAAAAATAGGGGAGTCGTAAGCTTGAGGTGCTCAGCAATCCGCCAATCATTGGACCGCAAACAAAACCTAGCCCGAATGCTGCGCCTAACAACCCGAACCTTTTAGCTCGCTTTTCAGGTTCGGTGATATCCGCTACGTACGCACTTGCTACTGAGTAGCTAGCTCCAGTCATTCCGCCCAACAATCGCGACACGAACAAGAGCCATAGCCAAGGGGAAATTGCGGTAAGTAGAAAATTGAAGCCAAGCCCGAAAATTGATATCAACAGAACCGGCCGGCGGCCGAAGCGATCACTTAAAGCACCTAACAGAGGTGCAGAGAAAAACTGCATGCCGCCATACGCAGCCAGGCACGCACCATACCAATAGGATTGTAGTTCTCGATTTCCAGTGAAAGTGCCTATCAAGGCGGGCAGTACAGGAATTACCAC
>JAFAXJ010000096.1 GCA_019241095.1 Verrucomicrobiota bacterium
CCTTTGTAGGCTGAATATCTTCGAATAAGTTGCCTCGCCACGGCGGTCGCCCAAGGCTTAGACTGGGCTCAGGTTGCAGGTGGCTCAGACGCTCGATGACTTGCAGAAGCATCTATTGCAATCGTACTGTAATCCACTGACAGGAACGCATTGCCAATCCGGCCACCTAAATCGTTCGGCTTCATAACCAACATCCTCAACAAGCCGCACGATATGGCGATCCAACTTAATATTGACGGCAGCAAAGACGGGTTGCCTGCTGCCGTTTCTGGATCCAGCTGTATCGGAGTTCAAGACTGGGCGATAGTACGCAAGTTGTGGCCGGTTGGATTATGCCAGGGTCCTCTTACACAAGCGGTGCGTTTCCGATTGCAGGCTCTGGACACCGGACATAGAAGGTCAACCCTTCACTTTTCCGAACGAAACCTCCTACACAAAGCTTATCGCGCAAACGCCCTGAAGGTGAGGGCGGAAGACCATCAGAGTCATCATCAGGCCGACCTACGCTTCAAGAGTTCTCCGATTTTGCTTCTTTTCTGGTTGGTATGTCTTAGCCTCGGGGGAAATTTTTACAAGTACTGTTAAAGGAACAGTCATCCCAAACAAAAGGAACTCCAAGCGGCAAAGAATATCACCTTGTGAAACGTCAAGCTGCACTCCCATACCGGTTCAGAACCGTAGGTAGAATCATGATCGACCCCCGAGAGATAAAGGTCGGAACGGCGGGCTTGGTCAGGTCTGTCTGTACTTCAACTATCCACCACAGGAATGCGTCATTCGGGCGAATTGTGGGCGTGCTAGTGATTTGTGCAGCCCTGCTTCTTACTTCTTCATGCAGCGAGGAAAGTGGCTGGTCAGTTAACCCAGAGGGGATCAGCACACAAGGGATCACCCCAAGTTCCTCGTCACCACCACCGGCTCCATACGGCGCGTCCGAGCCAAGCCTATGACCCATCTATGCGCCAGATCGCAAGGGCTTAGAGTCGCGAGTCACCCGGCTGACCTTTTCTGAAGCCCTCTTTCGGATTCAGCAAATTTCTGGCCATTTCATCATCATTCGTTACGCCTGTATCGGGTCTCGATCGTCGCGATCAAGCCGCCAATCCCGCTTAGGTCTTATATTGTTCGTCGCTGACCTTTTCCATCCAGTCGACAACCTTTCCGTCAAGCTGTTCGTGAATGGCGATATGCGTCATCGCCGTAGCTGATGCTGCTCCATGCCAATGCTTTTCGCCGGGCGGGATCCAGACCACATCACCTGGATGGATCTCCTCGATCTCTCCGCCTTCGCGCTGAACCCGGCCGCAGCCTGCTGTGACGATGAGCGTTTGGCCAAGCGGATGAGTGTGCCACGCAGTGCGCGCGCCCGGCTCAAACGTGACACTCGCACCTTGGACTAGTGCCGGATCAGGCGCCTGGAAAAGCGGATCAATCCGTACCGCGCCAGTGAACCACTCTGTCGACCCTTTGGTGGAAGGTTGTGACCCAACTCTTTTGATGTTCATATTGGTATACTTGATCTACGGTTTTATAGTTCCTGCCGCATCGACCGGAATTCTCCTTGAGTCGCTTTACTTTACGAGTTTCTCTTTATGATGTCAGCACTGGAAAACAGCAACAGAATGAATGAAGCCAAGCTCGGTGGCCGGTTCACGTTCCCTGGCACGTCGTTAACGGTTCACCGCATAGGGTACGGCGCGATGCAGTTGGCTGGCCCCGGTGTGTGGGGCCCGCCCAAGGATCCTGAGAGCGCCATCGTCGTGCTTCGTGAGGCTGTGGCGGCCGGAGTTAACCATATCGACACTTCCGACTTCTATGGGCCGCACATCACTAACCAGATCATCCGGCAGGCGCTGCACCCGTACCCCTCAGAGTTGGTGATCGTCACTAAGCTTGGAGCCCGCCGCCCCGCCGACCGATCGTGGCAACCCGCCATCTCACCCCAAGACCTTACCGAGGGCGTCCATGACAATCTCCGTAATCTGGGCGTTGACGCGCTCGACATTGTCAACTACCGCTCGATGGGCTCGGGGCACGGTCCCAAGGAAGAGTCGATTGCCGAGCAGGTAACGGTGCTGGCCGATCTGCGGGATAAGGGGCTGATCCGGCGCATCGGCCTGAGCAATGTTACGGCCACCCAGATAGCTGAGGCGCAGGTGATCACGGATATTGTTTGCGTACAAAATCTCTACAATGTGGCCAATCGGCATGATGAAGCTTTGATGGTCGATTTAGCCAAGCAGGGGATCGCGTACGTGCCGTTCTTCCCCCTCGGCGGGTTCACTCCGCTTCAGTCGTCCACCCTGACGGAGGTCGCTGACCGGCTCGGAGCCACTCCGATGCAGGTTGCGCTTGCTTGGTTGCTGCACCGCTCGCCCAACATCCTGCTGATACCCGGCACTTCGTCGGTTATTCATCTGCGCGAAAATATGGCCGCTGGGCAACTAACGCTCTCACCGCAAGCCCTGCAATTGTTGGAGGGGATTGCTGCCGAAGCGGCTAAGGTGGATCACTAAATTCGCGCAATCTCACCTTCCCTTTGCCAGTCAGTTCCAGAGAATCAGGCAGGTCCGCCCTGATTCCATCGAAGTGCCACGATGATGCTGGTTATCAGCAATTAATAGATCGGGAACATGTTGGAGAGGAATAACGTGCGGCACTTAGAGGCGTTAGCGTCGGCGCCGCTCGGAACTTACTTTGACACAATTTTACAGCCTGGAATATCCCGCAACAGGCGTTCCGGTCCTGTCGGAGAATAAACAACGATCAACTGCATCGTGTCGTTTCCAGTGTTTACCGTTGAATGGTAAACGTCAGCCGGAACGTAAATCGTTGCACCAGGTCCCACGGGAACAGGAGGCTTATCATCGACCATCTGCTCCCCCGTGCCGGATACTACGTAGATGATTTCCTCCGATCCTGGATGATTGTGCCTTTCGTGTCCTTTGCCAGGAGCAAGCTCGACGACGCCGAAGCTGAAACGTTCCGCTTTGGTTACCGCCGGCTCGCTGAGGATGTTTATTCTGCCCCAATCAAATTCCATTGTGTCCACATCGTTAACCGTGGTAATTGCTCCTGAGCCAATTTTTTGCATACTCCGACTTAGCTGTTTTCGCGCCTAATTGCTACGCTGAATACAATTTGGCAGACGCGTTGAGCCGGTAAAGTGCGTAAAGGATGCGAGGTCTGAAGCCGTATCTCGCGGCTTTAGAGGCGTTCATCCCAACTTTCCTGAATGCGCGAACAATGAGGCTGGGCGGGCAATGCGGTTGCGATTTTGCAAGATTGGCGATTGGTCATCGCGTAAGCCACACGTATATTGATGTTTTTCGAGAAACTATGTTTCGAGATCGAACGGATGCCGGGCAGAAGCTCGCGGCCAAGCTCAATAAGTTCGCAAACCGCGATGACGTGTTAGTCTTAGCACTGCCTCGGGGCGGAGTGCCGGTCGCGTTTGAGGTAGCGACTAGGTTGAATGTGCCGATGGACATTCTGGTCGTAAGAAAACTGGGTGTTCCAGGTCGGGAGGAATTGGCATTTGGCGCAATCGCGTCTGGAGAAGTCACCGTACTGAACCATGATCTGATCCGTGATATCCACCTTTCTAATGAAGTCATCGCACAGATTTCTTCGCGCGAACGGAAAGAACTCCAGCGTCGCCAAGAAGCTTATCGGGGCGGCGCTGAATCCTTGGCTCTTGTTGGCAAGACCGTCATTTTGATTGATGACGGTATTGCGACCGGAGCTTCGATGCATGCCGCCATTTCTGCATTGCGTCAACAATCGCCTTCTAAAGTGGTGATTGCTGTCCCTACCGCCCCGCCGTCGACATGCGAGGAACTAAAAACCACCGCAGACGAAATTGTGACGGTGATTATGCCCGAGCCCTTTATTGCAGTCGGCGAATTCTACGAGACCTTCACCCAAACTTCTGATGAAGAAGTAAAAAGGTTGTTTCAAAGCGCCCGGCAGCGCCACACATGACAGCCTGGAGGTGCCGCGTGCAGCGTATTAAACGTCAAAAAGCGAAAAGACGTTTTTTGCGATTTTCCAACGGTGAACTGCCGGCCTGGAATTGTTTCTCCATTTATCGGCCGTCCATCTTCAGCCGGTGTGAACAGGATGGACTTGTGGGTTGTGATCACTGAGCAGACCCTTTAATGCACTAGTTATGATCTGAGCAGCCTCCTGAAAACCGGTTTTTCCAGTATTGACAATCAGATGATAGTGTAGCGGATCGTCAACGTCAGCATTGAAATAACTATGTAGATAACGATTGCGCGCATCATCCATCTCGCGTATGTCCTGTGTCGCCTTCGTTGCCGAGATGTTAGAAATCTCTGCATAATGGCGTACGCGGAAATCTAAAGGTGCAACTAGACGGACGTGCAAAACCTGAGGCATATTTGCCGTGACGATTACCGAACCACGACCCACCAGGATCACATTTCCTCCAGAAGCCAGCTTCCGTACTGTCTTTTTTGCATACTCTCGTAGATTCCAAGATCCCGGATGTAAGCCAAGCAAAGATTCAAATGCGTCGGTCAATGAAAACCTTGTATCTTCCGGCATAAACGCCTCGGTTGCTGCCGAAAGTTTGTGGTCTTCCAGGATTTTAGAAACCAAATTGCGGTCAAATACAGTCCAGGGACAGGGAGGATCACCTTGGAGATCAACATTCAGTTTTTCTGCAATCAAAGCTGCCACTGTCAACGCTCCCGATCCGGTTTGTCTAGTGATCGCGATTGCCGGTTTTTGAATTCTCGATCGTTCCGCCGCAGGCGTCGATTGAGCGCCCAGATATCGTCCGAAACTGTGCAGTGAAGTTGTGTGCAGCATAATCGCTCTCCTAAGTCAGCTTAATTGCCCGTCACACCAAATAAACAGAACCGCTTGGGTTAGCAACACGCCCTTTGTCAATCAACAATTGCGATTTGTTCTTTGCGCTCAGGGGCAAGTACAATGAATGAACAGCAATCGACAATACTGGCAAGTCTTTCCATAGCGAAAAATTAATTTAAAAAGGGATGCTCGTTGCCTATATCTTTGTTCATAGAGAGCCCGAGTTGGGACCTGTCCCTAACTCACGGCTTTCTGCCGAAACCCTGTTCTCAGCAGCTGACGCTAGCTCGATGTGCCGAGACCAAATGACAGCCTTCCAAACGTCGACTACGACCGGAGGGTAAGGCTCTGCCGCGCTCGACTGCTGGCGAGCATCAAAGGTCTTTCAAAGCGGATTTGTTGACTGCAATTCTTGCTCACGTCATTTTAGCTCAAAGTTGTCAGGCAATTTATCGTTAGAGCGCTCTGAAAGAGCCTTGCTGTTTACCAGCACTCTAGCGCGGCAGGAGCATTGCTCTCCTGTTGGCGCGCTTTCGAATCGATAGCGTTTGTCAGCAAAGCCGGGTCTTTGATCAAGCAACCTAACTATCTTATATTTTTGCTGCTCGGTGCACGGTTAAGACCGATTCATGGTTAGCCGTAAAGGCAGTCAACAGGCCCGAGAGAAGTTAGTTCGGAAGATAGCTCCTAAACAGACTAACTCCATGTCGGCTACCATCGATCTGCTG
>JAFAXJ010000411.1 GCA_019241095.1 Verrucomicrobiota bacterium
CGGCGGTGAGCGTAACGGAAAGCGACCCTAGATTCTCGTCCAAGCGATCTAGCTTACGTGTACCAAACAGTGGGACGATCCACGGCTTCTGCGCGAGCAGCCAGGCGAGAGCGATCTGCGCCGGAGTTGCCCCATGTCGTTCTCCAATACTGCGGAGAAGATCGACAAGAGCTTGGTTCGCTTGGCGAGCTTCTGGTGAGAAGCGGGGAATCCTACTCCGCAAATCGGCAGCGTCAAAAGCCGTATTCACGTTGATTTTGCCGGTGAGGAAGCCCTTCCCGAGCGGACTGTAAGGAACAAGGCCAATCCCGAGTTCCTGCAAGACCGGGATTATTTCGTGTTCCGGTTCCCGTGTCCAAAGGGAGTACTCGCTTTGCAGCGCCGCAACCGGCTGCACCGCATGGGCGCGACGGATCGACTGCGCGCCTGCTTCGGAAAGCCCGAAGTAACGGACCTTGCCCTGCTGGATTAGCTCTTTCACAGTGCCGGCGACGTCCTCCATCGAGACTTCCGGGTCGACACGATGCTGGTAAAGCAAATCGATATGATCGGTCCTGAGGCGTCTCAGGCTGCCCTCGACAGCGGCTTTAATGTGTTCCGGCTTGCTGTTGACACCGCCATGGTGCAGGCCTGTGTCAGGATCGACATCCCAGCCGAATTTGGTGGCAATTTTCACCTGGTTCCGGACCGGCGCGAGAGCCTCGCCCACCATCTCCTCATTCGAAAACGGACCATAAACCTCGGCGGTATCGAAAAAGTCGACGCCGCGTTCAACCGCTTTGCGGATGAGATCAATCATCTCCCTTCGGTCCGGGATTTCGCGGGCCTTGCCGTAGCCCATGCAGCCCAAGGCGAGAGCTGACACCTCGAACCGGTCACTACCGAGCTTTCGTTTTTGCATTTGGTCCTCCTTCAGGCCGACCGCGAACGTCGAATTATGCGCCGTAACATAACCAGCGATTTCAAGCAACTTAGAATCGAGATCTTCTCTTAATATGAATGATAGATTTCGTTGTTGAAGATTCAAATGTAACGATCATAACACGTTTTGATCTGTTCCCATGCGGTTTAGCTATGCTTACCGTGCATCGCTGAATACGCCCGTGCGATTTAACCAGCATCTAATCCGTCCGGACCTCTATATAGCCGCGCTTGGTGTTAAATCGGAGCTCTCGCCCTTAAGGCAGGTATTCAACCGTCACCAGGAGATCGAGTAAATACTATCGGACTGAAAAGCCCCGGATTGCTTATTCCGCAGCAGAAAACCAACCACGAGGCCTACCATGCAAAGGCTAACAACGTAATACGCGGCGCCAAACAGATTCTTTGCGGGAAAAAGGGTAATGATCAATGGAGTCAACCCGCCAAATATTGCGTAGGAGACATTATATGAAAACGAAATCCCGGAGAAACGGACAGCTGCTGGAAAAGATTTAACCATAATGGTCGGCACGAGGCTGACAATTCCTACCATCAAGCCAACAAACCCATACAACGGTAATAAGAGCATTGGGTTCGAACTGATACCTGCGTAGAAAACATAGGTCATTACCGCGAGACAGATGCTGCCGCCCATCAATACGCGCGGAGCGCTAAATAGATCCGATAACCAACCTGCCAAGACGCATCCCATTGTTAAACAAAGGGCGGCAAGACTAGAAGCGCAAAACACCGCCGAAGGTTGAAAATGATAGCGACTGATCAGCAGCTGTGGCGTAATCAAAATGATAACAACAACGCCGGCAGTCAACATCCAGGTTAGAAGCCCAGAGATGATTATTGCGCCTTGGTGATTTTTAAGCACCGTCTTGATCGGCAACTCTGTTGCCAGAGCTTTTCGTGCGCTCATTTCCTTGAAGACTGGCGTTTCCTGCAGCCAACGTCTGAGCAAAGCCGCGCAAAGTCCAAAAATACCTCCTATCAAAAAAGCTAATCGCCACCCAAATCGCACCACATCTTCGGACGAAAACGCAGTGGTGATCCAGACATTGACAATAGACCCAAGCAGGATTCCAGCCGTAAGGCCGGCAGTTAATGTGCCACAAGCCAAACCTACGCGATCGGGATGAACGTGCTCACTCACAAACACCCATGCTCCTGGGATTTCACCTCCTACCGCTGCTCCTTGCAGAACTCGAAAAATCAAGAGTAAGACAGGCGCCCAGATCCCTATAACTCGGTAAGAAGGCAGAAGACCAATCGCCAGAGTCGGTATAGCCATAAGGGCAATGCTCAACATGAACATCTGTTTCCGCCCAATCAGATCGCCGAAGTGGCCTATGACAATACCGCCTAATGGTCGAGCAAAATAAGCGACAGCAAAAAGCCCGAAAGTT
>JAFAXJ010000691.1 GCA_019241095.1 Verrucomicrobiota bacterium
TGGCCGGGAAGAGAAGAATCAACCGGTTTGCAATTCGGATAACCTTGTATTCGAATGTTTTTTATGCAACTTCCACGGGAAAACCATCGCGAAGAGTCCTCGAATCTCAATGGGTGGCCTTCGGTCTTCCTGACGGTTTCCACCAAAAATCGCGGGTGTGGGTATCTGTCAAACCGAGCCCGCCTGTTGTCCGTAGTACTCGGGATATTTGTAGTGATAGTACTCCTGGTGCGCTTGGGAAACATCATTGCAGACAAGGCCGATGACGTTTGCCTGTCGGTCTTTCAGCAATTCGATCGCCTTTTTACTTAGCCGTGCTGAAGAATGCGAGAATCTGACGATCATCAACGCGGCATCGAGCTTTGGCGCAAGACTTGTGGTGTCATCTGCTGCCAGCACGGGTGAGGAATCGAAGATCACACAATCATAAGATTCGTAAATGTCGCGTAAAAATTGATCGACGCCTGCGCTGAGAAAAATCTCTCCCGGATTCTGAATTGAGGTTCCTCTCGTGGCAAGATTCAGGTTAGGCAGCGACGTTGGTAAGATACATTTTTCCTGCGGCATCCGATCCAAGAGCAACTCGCTAAGGCCTGGGTGGCAGTCCCGATTAAAAACTCGATGGAGAGTACCACGTCGAAGGTCTGCGTCGACCAGCAGAACCCGGACCTGAGCTAACGCCATCGTTATGGCAAGGTTCACAGCTACCGTCGACTTTCCTTCATTGGGAGTCGCGCTTGTTATAAGCAGAGTTTTCGGTCGCCCGCCTTCGAACGGCAGATAAAGCAGGGAGGACCTTAGAGCGCGCAAAGATTCAGCGAAAGCATGCCGGTCGTCATTTGCCTTTAGAGGTTCAAGCAAACCCTTACGCTTTTCACTAGGTATCTGCACCAGTACGTGCTCGTCGAACCTTGACTCCAGATCGAGGGTGGAAACCACTTTGTCGTCGATCTGAAACATGAGCATCAAAATTGCCAATCCAATCAGCAACCCAAACGTCGTCCCGATCGTCAAGATTCGGGCCATCCCCGGTTTAACCGGCTGGGCAGGGGACGCCTTTTCCAGAACGGAGACCAGGTCCTGATCGAGGTTTCTGGTCACGTCAATCTCGTGCAGGTTATTCACGAGCCGATCGTACAGGCCTTTGGAGCGGTCAACAGCGGCCTTGATTCGATTGTATTCGGCCAGACGTTGACTTAGCGAGAGCGCCTTAGCCGACCATTCCTTGATGGCGGATTCCAACGTATCAATCTGATGCTTGATCGCGTCTCGCCTGCTCTTGAGACGATCGACACTTTGCGAGCGAAAGCTCGCAATCAACATCTCCTGCTCCGAAATTTGCCGGCCAAGCTCCACCATCTGCGGATGTTTCGGCCGGAGGTCTTTCGCAAATTCATCGCGCTGAGCCTTCAAAACCGACAGGCGCTGTTTTGCCTGAAGATATTCTTCTTCGGGCCGCAATGCGTCGCTAAAAAGGGAGTCCGAGTCAGGTTCAACCGCCCGCGCAGGTTTGTCGCCCGCCTGAGCCGGCTCCTTCTGATTCTTTTCGATGATTTGGTCAATATCCAAAGAAGCCAGCAGCTCGTACTGCGTTCTAAGATCGGCGAGCTGCCGATTCAACGTTGCCAGGTAAGCGCCTGCGCTGTTTCCTTCCTGCTCCAGATATCCCACATTGTTTTGTTTCTGAAATGCTAATAGCTCCGATTCCCCCTGTCTGATGTCGCGTTCGATGCGGGAGATCTCATCCGTGATAGCCATCTGGGTGCTGTCCGATTTGAGCGAACGCATCTCTTTCTTGGCGGCCACATATTCCTGCATGATGGCATCCAGAATTTTCTGCGTGTATTGAGGTTCGGAGCCGGTGGTGGACAGAACAAAAATCGATGTTTGTGGCAACTGGGATACCGTCAATGAGACCGGGACAGCTTGCAGCTGGGGCTCCCTTGCAGCCAACTCGCTTGCCGCCTTTTCACGCACTTCAGCGCTTTTCATCAGTTCAACCTGGGTGCCGAAAAAATTCGCAAGTTCTTCGCTGAACGAGGCGCCTTGCTGGATGTTAATCCGGCCGCTGACCACCATCCGTCCGGTGGAGACATATACTTCCTTTTGCTGAAACACCAGCCAGGACGCAACGGCGAGGCCCGCCGCAGTTGTGAACAACACGATCCACCAGAATTTCGCGAACAACCGTCCAAAGCGGAGCGCTCGCGAACGTAAATGCTGCCACCATTCACCCTGTCTTTGATTGGCCTGGAAGTTTTGGGGCATTGGCTAGAATCCTTCAAAAGCAGCGGCCTCGCTAAAAATTTATCAGCCTTTCCGGTACGATGATTGTGTCCTCCGGTTCGACCGGAGGGTCTTTATCGACGCGACCCTTTCTGACAACTGCATCGACGTCAACGATAATGGTTTCCGAGGGGTTTTTTCGAACCAGCTTGACCTTCCTCTTGTTGGCGAAGTCGGCAAAACCGCCGGCCCTGACGATTGCTCTGCTTACGGTAAAATTCTCGTCGGGTGGTATTTCGATCGGCCCCTGGCTGTGAACCTGGCCGATGACATAAATTGTTCCCGGGGAGACCCGGCCCTCAACATCCAACCCAATGATGACCGTGGCCTTGTAGTAGTACTCACGTTCGAGCGGACCTTTAATGGAATACGCAAGTTGCTTGCAGGTCTTACCTTTCGCCATGACGCGCCCGATCAAGGGGACCTCAACCTCACCCGAATCTGTAACCACCAGCGGCGTGGGCGGTTTTCGGTCTTCAACCACACGCATACTCAGCCGATCTCCGACCCTGAGCGGCCGTTTATCATCAAGAACTTCCATCGAAGTCGTATTCTCAACGCCGGAAGTGGTTCCATAAATTTCGCCGCGCGATCGAATATTCTGTCCGGAGACCCTTTCGCAGAACGATTGAAGAACAGCGCAAAACAAAAACACCAAGATGGGACTGCCCGAAGGCCATTTACCCCAAATGACAAACGGGATAGTCAGAGGCCGAAGTTTTCTGGCCCCTTTACGCGGCTGCGAAACCAGATCAGAATTCATACGTGATTCCCCATAAGGCTCGGTTTTGATAATAGCTGCGATCTGGGAGATCCGATGTTCGGTCGATAAACCAGTATCCAAGACTGGTGCTAAGATGTCGTCCCAGTCTGTAATCAATATTGGCGCCGACGCCGTATCGATCCACCCGCTCGGATTCAAAATCCGAAGGTGAATCAAGGCCGTGTTCATAAAACGCGTCAAAAGCGAGCGTTGCTCTTGCGTTGATTCGCCAGAACGCGCCGTATCGTATATAGGTAAGCTCGGTCGTGTTGGTGGTATATCCGAGCATGGCTTCGCGTCCGATATCAAACGTTTCCGTAATATACCGGTTCACTCGGTGAGTGATCTGGAGGCGCCCATAGACGCTGTCCAGACTTGACGTATCGTTGTTCAATCCGCCCGTGCTGAATGATCCGCCCTGGTAACCGCCCTCAAGTGAAACATGGATATAAGGTGTTAACTGTGTTTCCAGGAAGGGACCAAAACTGTACCAGGCACTGTTATTATTAAAGTTGTGGTTGTAATTGACCAGGCCTCCCGTCGCCCGAACCCCGACAGAAAGCGTATTTGTTGCTCTGAGGGATCCCGAAATGAAAAACTGCTCCTCATTTCGGTCGAGGTAACTGTAATTCGAAGTAAGCGATTCGAAATTATAGTGAGCGTAGCCTCCAGTCAGGATCACTTTGTTCAAATCCCAGACCACGGTTATTCCGGCGGCATTCTCAAAGCGTGTGAACCGCCCGACATTTGCGAGGTTAATTTCGTCAACGGGATTCTGTAGTAGGGAGAACTGGTCAAAAAATGTGATCCGAAAATCGCCGACGAAGACATCAAATGACAAAGCGGACAGCGGTGCAATCAGCAGACTCTGGGTATCAAATTGGCTCTGGCTTGCATAAGCCGCATAGCCGATCCCAAGGTCGAGTCGCAAGGCATTGAGTTCACTCACTTGCCAAGCGAGGTTTGCTTCCACCGACGGGCGAACAATCAGATCACTTTCCCGGTTGTTCTCTGACAATGTGATATTGTCGTTGAATTCGAGACCGAGGCTTGCCGAAAACCTTGCCAGGACTGGACCGAGCTGAAGGTTGTAACCAGCATTGCTTAATGACGGCCTGTTTGCGAACGCAGCTGCGTCTCCCGCCAGCGACGCTCGGATCGACTCTTGAGCCAGTCCTTGCGTGGCGCCAAGAAGCTGAAACAAAATCAACCCGAGGACGAGGCAAAGAAGTCTGCCGCCGAAACAAGGTCCCATTCGCAGGTTCATCCCCGTTTATGGCGTTTCAGTGACGGTTTCCTGCCAGACTGATCGCTGCATTGAATTAAATTGGTGCGTAAGATATTGCAGATTTCGCACGCTTATATAGTAATTGAGCGATCTTTTGCAACCGTAGTATTCTCAATACAGG
>JAFAXJ010000134.1 GCA_019241095.1 Verrucomicrobiota bacterium
CCGGAGATGTTAACTGGCCTGATTTGACTTCGAACTGATGACCATGCCAGTACTGTTTTTCGTTTTCTGGTAAACTGGAAAATAAGCGTGCACTGATGATGTACTCGATTCCGATCAAACGCGCGTCCGGTCGATTACTATCATAAATGACACATTGCAGAAATTCTTCACTCCGATGAGAACAAAAATGGTGCGCAATCACCTGGCGCTGCATGTCGCCATTATAGAAATGCAAGCCGCAGACATAGGCGTCGATTTTGTCTATAGGATGTTTGCGTTGCAAAATATGCGATCCCACACCCATCAACTTTGTCTCCATGGATTCTGAATGTTGCGGTGTAGGGGTTTGACCCAACAACTTTTTCGTCGATCCGAATACAGTACCAGCGGTTAAGGTTAATAGTACGCTGCGACGTTTCATGCACCTGCCGGCACTATCGCTGGAAGAGCTTGTGTTTTTCACGTGACACGTTCGTGCCAATACCCAGCCAAGGATCAACAGAATATGCCTGCAATTAGCTGAACCTTTTATGGAGACCGAACGAAGTTGGCCATCGCAAGCGGCTGGCACCTTCTCGCGATTGCAAGTCAGAGTTGTTCATTCCTTCTTAGAATAAAACTAATGACTTTACAAATCCTGCCAGTCTTATGTTCAAGTATAGTTCTGAGGCACTCGTCCAGATCGGGAATGTTGCAAAAGAGCACCAGTGGGAACTGTGTTAAAATGCGGACGGGCGATCACTAAATGCCGTTGACACATATTTCCGCACAAGGAGCTAATGATGAAGTTTGGAGCCAGCACTTTTATATGGGTATCCCCTTTTTCCAACTCTACACTGGATTTGGCGGACAAAGTTCATCACATGGGTTTCGATATCTTAGAGATCTGTATCGAAGATCCCGAAACCATAAATCCTGAAAGCATCATTGAGAGATTGGAAAAAACCGGCGTCGAAACGACCATATGCGGCGCTTTCGGGCCGGACCGCGATGCCAGCTCAGACGATGCAGCGGTACGCAGCCAAGCCATAGACTACATTAAAAAGTGCGTCGATTTCGCAAGAGAAATCAAGGCCCCCGTGTTTGCAGGTCCAATGTACTCTGCGGTTGGCAAGACTCACCTGCTTTCGAAAGAGGAGAAACAGAAGCAGTGGAAGTTGGGTGTCGAGAGTTTGCGGAAAGCCGGTGACTATGCTGGGGAACATGGAGTCAAGCTGGCCATTGAGCCTTTGAACCGTTTTGAAACTGATTTTATCAACACGGTTGAGCAGGGGCTAGAGCTGGTGCAAAAAATCGATAATCCAAATGTTGGATTGCTGCTTGATACCTTTCACATGAACATTGAGGAAAAGAATGTGCCTGAAGCTATTCGCAGTGCGGGGTCAAAAATTTTCCATTTTCATACCTGCGAAAATGATCGTGGAACCCCCGGTACTGGACATGTGGAATGGACATCTGTTCGAGACGCATTGAAAGACGTAGGTTATGACGGCTCAGCGGTGATTGAAGCATTCAACAGTGACATCAAAGAGATCGCTAGAGCAGTCGCCCTGTGGCGTCCGTTGGCACCGAGTCCTGATTCGCTGGCAGAAGATGGGCTGCATTTTCTGAAGCGTCTTTTCTCATAAAGAATCAGAAATGCTGAAGCGGTCGCGAGCCGGAGCATACCGTTACCCGATGAACCCGCCTCATCCGCTCCAGTCGCTTTACGAGCTTGTATCGGTTGCGACACCGGCCGCTTCCAGTCGGTCGAAGCCTTTGAGGCGATAAATGACTATTGACGCAATCCAACTGAATAGGAATACACCGATAATAGCGAAACCTAAGGTTCCAAAATTATCATTCAGATTTCCAATCGCATCCCAAATCCCTCCAGTAAGGTGCAATTGATCTTTCAGAATCCCGATTGCCTCGATGCTGCCGACGAGCAAGGCGACTAGCACCGAGACGAACGTAATGGTGAGGTTATAATAGAGCTTCCGGATCGGCTTAATGAATGCCCAGCCGTAAGCTCCAACCATTAAGATTCCGTCCGTGGTATCAACCAAAGTCATTCCTGCGGTGAACAGGGCAGGGAAAACCGCCATAGTTCCAATGGGCAATCCTTTGGCGGCAGCAGCGGCGGAAATGCCAAGGAGTGCGACCTCCGTAGATGTATCGAATCCGAGCCCAAAAAGAAATCCAATGGGGTACATATGCCATGGCCGGGATATCATTCGGAATAGTGGTCGGAAGATGCGGGCCAGAATACCGCCCCCTAAGAGCATGTCAGGAGTTTGATCGATGTATTGCCCGCCTTTACGCACTTCCTGAAAAGACCGCCAGACGCCGCGCAATATGATGATGTTAACCACGGCTATAGCTATCAGGAAAAAGGCAGAAATAGAAGTACCGAGCACATTGCCAACATTTTTGATAGCATCCAGCCGCTTTTCCAGAGCAGAAGCGGTCATGTAAACTAGCAACGATGCGATAATGACGATTGTCGAATGGCCTAAGGAAAAGAAAAAACCGACCGAGACCGGCCTTCTGCCCTCCTGCATCAGCTTTCGAGTCACGTTGTCAATTGCCGCGATATGATCCGCGTCAACGGCATGCCTTAGGCCGAAAGTGTAAGCTAAAAAAGCAATTCCAAGCAGGACAGGCTTATCGTGGAAAGCGAGAAAAGCCCAGATCCAAGCGCCGATGTTCACACAAGCCAAAAACACATAAAACTGAATCACCCGGGTCCGAAAACTGGTTGCGAACATCTCATGCATAAGGTCGTGGATTCTTCCGATTTGAACAAAACGCATTCGAGCCAAGACGAGCACTCGTCCAGGAAAATATTGCGGTTGAGGGCGAAACTGCTGTTGATGCTGCCAAATCACCAGGCAATTGGAGTTTTCGGAACAGGAGCCTATCGGCCGGACATGGCCCGGATATAGCAGAATGGCTTTCACTCCTGCAACGGAGCCTTGTGATCTATCCATTTAAACGAATGAGTAGAATCATCCCTTTCTTCTTGTTGGCCGTTTCCGTTCTCGGTTGCAGTACGACCAATGCTTCGGCAGTCCACACCAAAGGGCGTCAGGTCCCAGCCTTCACTTCTACACTTGCACCCGGTGACTATGCCTGGCATCCCGAAGCGTCTCCGGCCGGTCCGGTTGTTGTCATCGTGAGCCTGCCGGACCAGCTTTTGTATGTCTATCGAATGGAGTCCGCATTGGACGATCTACAATAAGTACGGGCAAATCTGAAGGCCACCCCCACTGGGGTATTCACTGTTCTTCAGAAGAAAGTACGGCATGAGTCGAGCATATACAAAGGTGCGCAAATGCAGCATATGCAGCGATTGACCTGGAGTGGGATCGCTATGCACGCAGGCCAACTGCCCGGCTATCCCGCATCGGCCGGTTGCGTGCGGTTGCCTGTAGATTTTGCGGCAAAGCTCTATAAAGTTACCGGCCTCGGCACGACGGTTATCATCGCGGACCATAAATCTGCTTCCAGCAATACTTATCGTCCAGGCCTGCTCTTTTCCGGAAAAAATGGGAGTGCTCCGGCGGGCGGCTTTCTTTGGATGCCTGAAAAAGCGCCTCAGGAGCCAATTTCAATTATTGCCAGCGTACCGGACCAGCGTGTGTATGTATATCGTAATGGGATTGAGATCGGACGGGCAGCGGTCTTTGGGTTGGAAGACGCCAGAATTTCGGGAACTTACGTCTATTCCGCTTTAGCAACC
>JAFAXJ010000221.1 GCA_019241095.1 Verrucomicrobiota bacterium
GGCATCCGAATAATACCAACCCCCAAAAAAGTTTTTGTCTATGAAAATGTTCTCTGGCCTGAAAGATGTTTCAACTAAACTGATTTTTGTTGGCGGCGCACGCCGCCGCCACGTCCCGACCGACTTGGTTGCACCTCCCCATAGTGTGAGTAATCGCTAAGAGAAAGGTAGGTTGCAAGTGTACAACGAAATGCAAGACCAGGAAAAAGCAGCGAAGGAGATTAGCATCGCGGTCAGCCGGCGCAAGGCCTTCGCCATGGCAACAAAGCTAGGCTTGGGGAGCGCAGCCGTCGCAGGCGGGCTCGGGACATCTTTCGCGGACAATCCCCCAGCGACGTCCGGCGGCCTGCCCAAAAAGAACTATAAGTTTGTCTTTGTTAATCATGTAACTACCAACGAGTTCTTTGCGCCGACGATATATGGTATTCAAGATGCCTGCGCTTTCTATGGGTGCAGCTATCAATGGACCGGCTCACAAAACAGCGTCGTCTCTGAGATGGTTAACGCAATGCAGACTGCCATCGCTGGAAAGGCAGACGGAATCGCCGTATGCCTGATCGACGCAACGGCATTTGACGCTCCGACGGCAAAGGCTCTGGACGCCGGAATCCCGGTGATCGGCTATAATGCGGACGTGCCTGCGGGCAGTCCCAATAAACGTCTATGCTATGTGGGGCAACCTCTTTATCAGTCCGGGTATAATATCGCCTCGAGGTGGCTTAAGCTGGTGCCAAAAGGTGGTCATGTTATGCTTTCCATTCCCAGTCCGGGCACGCTTAACCTTCAGCCGCGCCTTGACGGCTATATTCAGGCCATTAAGGACCACGGTAACCCCGTCTCCTACGATGTGGTGAATAGCGGCGTGGACCAAGCCACCGAACTATCCCGGATTGAAAGCTATTACCTCAGCCACAAAGATGTGGCCGGCCTGTTCGGCACTGGCGGCGGAGACACATACGCCTGCGGCTTCGTGTCGGCCAAATACGGCTTAGCGAAAAAGAACGTAATCGTTGCTGGCTACGATCTGTACCCGCAAACCCTGGGATATATCAACTCCGGAGATATGACTTTTACCACCGATCAGCAGCCCTACCTGCAAGGTTTCGTTCCGCTGCAGCAAATGTACCTTTACAAGCTTTCGGGCGGGGCAGTCGCGCCTGCGGATACAAATACGAGTCTTGCATACGTGACCAAGGACAACGTCCATCTTTACCTAGGTAAGAGCCGGTTTGAGGGCAGTAGCAACGCCGAGCCAACGTAGAAAATTGCCGATTTCCGGTCTGCCGCTTCGCCGCGCCTTCATGCTTATGCGAGCAGTTAAGCCGAAAGGCCGCTTGGTCCCTGCGCGTAAGGTCCGGCGTTGATGACGAGTCAGCGGGCGAACATCTTAGTTGTCCTGAACCTATGCCGCCGAGTACTCAGACCGCCCCGAAAGCGACGAACAAGGTTGGCCTGAGAGTGCCCACTACGGCACTCGAAACAGTACTGGTGATCCTATCCCGCTATCGGGAAGCGAGCATTGCCGTCGTTGCGATCATATTGGCGATCTACTTCCAATTGGCCAGCAACGGGGCGTTCCTCTCTTCCCAGGAGCTCAGCGTCGTTCTTCGCGATACCGGCCGTTTTGGACTGATTGCGGTGGCTGAGGTGATGCTGATGATAACTGGCGAGATCGATCTCTCGGTGGGAAGCACCTTCTCTCTTGCTCCATATGTGATGGTTCTTTTGTCCCTAACCTGGGCCTTCCCTATAGCGGTTAGCGCGTTGGCGGGTATCCTGCTTGGGTTGCTGATTGGATTGGTAAACGGCGTCATCACCGTCAGTTTCCGCGTGCCCTCCCTGATCACCACGGTTGGCACGTTTTTCCTTCTGCAAGGTGTCGTCGTATCGATTTACAACAGCCAACCTGTCGTGGCGCCTGTACAAGAGCCTTTTAACGAGGTGTTTGGCGAGAATTTATACGGTCCGGCGGATTCGGTCTGGTCTCTGCATGGATTGACTGCATTCACGCCCTTCCTGTGGACAGTGCTGGTGGTCGTAGTGATGGCAGTGGTTTTGAACAGAACCACCTTCGGCCTGCATACCATTGCAACCGGAAGTAACATAGTTGGCGCACGAGAGATCGGTGTGCGGACTGGCAGGATAAAGGTGTATAACTTCATGATCGCGGGGGCATTCGCCGCCGGCGCCGGCATCATCAACACGACTCAGTTTGCCTCTGCCGATCCGCTTGCCGGCGGGCCATTTCTTACTCTGCAGGCCATTGCTGCAGCGGTGATCGGCGGCACTTCGCTGCTAGGCGGATCTGGGACAATCATCGGCGCGCTAATCGGTGCGTTCGTGGTGGCCACGCTCAACAACGGCCTGGTTATGATCGGCGCCCAAGCAACTGTGTCCGATATTTACTTAGGAACCGCGATCATTGTTGCCATGATCCTGAACGTGCAGGTAGACCGATTGCGCGCACGCAGACGTCTATGAGACAGAACGATATTGCTGCTATCAGTCCGAACGCTCCCGTCATTCTTGAGATGAGCCACATCAGCAAGACATTCGGGGCCGTCACGGCACTTGTCGACGTGAGCATACGCCTCCGCAAAGGAGAAGTGCTCGCCCTGGTTGGCGACAACGGCGCGGGCAAGTCGACCCTGATCAAAATCCTTTCCGGTTTTCATCGCCCTGATACTGGCGCCATTGTCTACCAAGGAAAACAGGTACACTTCGGCTCCCCTAGGGAAGCGCGTGCCGTGGGTATTGAGACGGTCTATCAAGACCTCGCGCTTATCAATGATCTGAGCGTATACCACAACATGTTTGTTGGCCGCGAGTATCACAAGCACGTCCTGGGATTTAAGCTCCTCGATAACAAGAAAATGCGCGGCCTTGCCAGGACCTATCTTGATACGCTAGGAATCGAAGTTCCAAGCGTGAGCAGCACAGTCGACCTTCTGTCCGGTGGTCAGCGTCAATCGGTAGCCGTAGCTAGATCGATCTACTCTTCACCCACTATCTTGGTGCTCGATGAACCACTGGCCGCTCTCGGAGTTCGGGAAGGTGCCCACGTTCTGGGACTGATCCAGAACCTTCGTCAACAGCGGAGCGTTTCGATCATTCTGATCGTGCACAATTATAACCAGGTCTTTGAGGTATGTGATCGTATTAACTTCCTGCACTCCGGCGAAATTGTGCTTGACGCTTCCACGGCAGAGACCAGCGAGGAAGAACTGATCCGCATTGTTAAGTCAGGCCTTGGCCGCCAGGCAGTCTGAAGATCAGCGCGTTTTGGCTGTCGGGACATCGCCAGGTAATTCGGCGGGGAATGGAATCGGTGGGCCGGCGAAGAGAGATTGCCGCCTTTATCCCAGATTCTAAAGAAGGGGATCGACCTGCATTCGCCAACGAAGCATAATCTGTTATGGTTCTCGACTATCCTGAATTTGAGGGTAAGCGCGTTCTTATCACCGGCGGCACTCAGGGTATTGGCAAAGCTGTTGCTAAGCGTTTGGCTCGGCAGGGTTCTGTAGTCTACTTAAATTACGCCCGAAATGAAAAGGTCGCCCGTGAGACGCTCGAGGAATTCAAGAACGCCGGTTATGACTCGGCGTTGTGCCAAGCCGATCTGGGCGTACCCGATGCTGTGGAACAGATGCTAGAGGAGCTTCACCGGAGTGGTCCGCTTGACCTCCTTGTATGCAACGCCGCCTATCAGGAAAAGAAGGGATTTTTTGAAACGGACCTCGCTTTACTCCAGAGGACGCTTAACGTGAATATCCTCGCCAATTTTCAGATCATTCAAAAAGTCGCCTGCGAGATGATTGCGACAGGACGCCCAGGGCGGATGGTGATGTGCTCTTCAGGTCATGGAACCATGGCGTTTAAGGGCACTTTTGCTTATGATGTATCCAAGGCAGCGCTTAATCATTTCATGCGCTGCGCGGCACTGGAATTGATAGAGCATAAGATCCGTCTCAACGCCGTCGACATCGGCTGGACTCACACTCCCGGCGAGCGGCGTTGGTTTTCCCAGGAGGAACAAGACCGGCTCTCCCGCTCGATCCCGATCGGACGAGCTGCGCAAGCCGATGAAATCGCGGCCGTAATCGAGTTTCTTCTCTGCAACCAAGCCGGCTATGTGGTTGGCTCCCTTTACACCGTCGATGGCGGCTTTGTTCTGCGTCCTAATCCGTCAACCTAGTGAGAAGAAGTCCAAAACGGGCGAGTGTTCGACTTGCCCGGACAGCTTACCGTACCAATGAAAATTCTTCAATTCAACGGTCCTTGGCATTTCTCGATTGAGGAAGTCGCGAAACCTCCGATTGGCCCAGAGGAGGTGCTCGTTCGGTCCGATGCGGTTGGAATCTGCGGCAGCGATGTTCACGGGTTTACGGGGGAAAGCGGAAGGCGTAAACCTGGGATGGTTATGGGGCATGAAGTTGCTGGCACTATAGTGGAGGTGGGTGCCGCAGTCTTGTCGCTCCGCATTGGAGACCGTGTCAGTATTTTTCCAACTTTGGGATGCGGAGTTTGCCGTCATTGCCTAGCCGGGATGGAACATATCTGTCCCGAGAAGAAAATACTTGGGGTCAATGCCGGTCGTTGGGGCGCAATGGCAGACCTTTTCACCTGCCATTATCGACAAGCTTTTCGGCTTGATCCGCAGGTGGATCCTGCTGTCGGCCTCTTCGCCGAGCCGCTGGCGGTCGCTCTTCACGCCATT
>JAFAXJ010000366.1 GCA_019241095.1 Verrucomicrobiota bacterium
TCTATCGAGCTATCAAAAACAGCTTCCTCTTTTTGCTCCTTGGGCGTGATGGTCAACTCCAGATTTTCCTGTTCGGAATCTGAGGAATCAATGGTCTGGTGTGCCCCATTGTTTTCTTCGACCTGAGGTTTTTTGGTCCGTCTCACACCAGTTTTTTTCGCCGGCGTCTTTTTTGGTCGTGTGGCCGCTTTGGTCACCTTGGGTTGTTGGATCTCACCCCCACCGTTGAGCAAAACAGGTTGTTCGTTTGCTTCCGCCATAACTTCTATTCTGAAAATGGTTTTCTTATTTGTTAGCTTGCCAGCTTTGTTAAGATGCCGTCCGGGATATCAAAGTTGCTATGTACATTCTGGACATCATCGTTCTCTTCTAATGCGTCACATAAGCGCAAAACCTGCGAAGCTAACTCTTCGTCGGTCACCGCTATCAAGGAGTTCGGTACAAATGTTAGTCTCTGAGTGTCAGCTTCAATTCCGGCTTGCCTAATCGCCTCCCCGACTTGGTACAGCCTGTCATGGGGGGTCGTGACGAGATAAACGTCCTCGTCAGTTGTCAAATCCTCAGCGCCAGCTTCCAAAGCCAGCTCCAGAAGCTTGTCTTCTTCTACTCGCGACTTCGCGACCGCGATCTGGCCTTTTCTACTGAACAGATAAGAAACCGCTCCGGTTGCAGCCAGATTTCCATGATTTTTGCTAAAAGTACTTCGGAGATCAGCAGCAGTTCTTTTCTTGTTATCAGTCGCCGCCTCTACAACAATGGCCAATCCTCCCGGCCCATAACCTTCGTACACAAGTTCCTCTAACGCGCCTCCTGCAATTTCCCCGGTCCCCTTTTTGATCGCTCGTTCGATAGTGTCGCTTGGCATATTTTGAGCCTTTGCGGCAAGGACTGCGGTTCGCAGACGTGGGTTGGAGCTTAGGTCGCCACCCCCGCTTCTCGCCGCAACCATAATCTCTTTTGAAAATCTGCTGAAAACTTTCCCGCGCTTCGCATCTAATGCTCCTTTGAAGCGCTTGACCTTTGACCATTTACTGTGACCCGCCATACTTTCGGGCTGAAACAAACCTATCGATTTTTGAGAACGGAATTTACAATTTGAACAAACGCTACGTTCGCGACCGATTGGCAAACTGAAGTCTGCAAGAGAAAACCGCGATCAGCGCTCCACCATCGTGGACGCAGTTAAAAAACCGTAATTGGAGCCATTTGTCAACTTACTTTGGCTAACGCTCTTTTTCGAGCGGTCGAACCCAAGAGCTTTTTACGCAATCGCAAGCTTTTTGGCGTGACCTCGACGAACTCGTCAGGCGCTATATATTCCAGCGCGCGTTCCAAACTCATCCGCAAAGAGGGAGCAAGCTGGATGCCTTTGCCGTCTCCCTGGCTTCGCATATTGGTGAGATGCTTGGCTTTACAAGGATTGACCGTAAGATCGTCGGGACGTGAATTTTCTCCAACGATCATTCCTTCGTAAACGTCTTCCTGCGGACCAATAAAGAGCCTGCCTCGTTCCTGCACATTGTTTAAAGCATAAGCGGTCGATATTCCGCTCTCCATGGCTACGAGTACGCCCGAATTTCGGCTTCCGATCTCGCCTTTGAACGGTCCGTACTCCTTGAAAAGATGGCTCATAGATCCCAGGCCCCTTGTAAGATTTACGAGATCGCTTT
Organism: Verrucomicrobiota bacterium; assembly: GCA_019241095.1. Classification (GTDB taxonomy): domain Bacteria; phylum Verrucomicrobiota; class Verrucomicrobiia; order Chthoniobacterales; family JAFAMB01; genus JAFAXJ01. The sequence continues at coordinate 1,671 of JAFAXJ010000366.1, forward strand.
CGAAACCGATCAACCCTCGTGTCGGAATCATTGTCTCAAGAAGTACGCTGCTGGTTTGGTGATCCATGTTCACAATCTCGGCTTTTCGAGAGGCAAGCGACTGCAGAATGTCACCCAAATTTTCGTTAGGAACGTCGACATACAATGTCTCGTACGGTTCGAGAAGTTCTCCGTTCTCATCTTGATGGTAAATGACCTCTGGTCGGGAAACGAGCAGCTCAAAACCTTCCCGTCTCATTTGTTCCACCAAAATCGCTATCTGCATTTCGCCCCGGGCGCTGACCGTGAAAATGCCGGCAACATCCGTTTCTTCAAAACTCAGGGAAACGTTGGTCCGGCATTCGCGGATTAAGCGCTCACGGATATGGCGGGCTGTTAGAAGTTTGCCCTCTCGCCCGACCAGGGGGGAATCGTTCACGAGAAAATTCATTTGAATCGTAGGCGGATCGATATCGACGAACTCCAGCGGCATACGCTCCTCAGAGTCGCTGAGGGTCTCTCCGATTTGGACTTCCTCAAATCCAGCAAGGCCGATAATGTCTCCCGCCCCAGCATTTTTTAGTTCCACTCGATCCAGGCCTTCGTGTCCGAATAGCGCCGTGACATTTGCTCGTTCACGACGTCCATCCTTATGGATACACACAATCATATCGCCAACGGCCACCCGACCGCTCACGATTCTGCCGAAAGCCAGTCTACCAAGGTAGTCTGAGTAATCGAGATTGGATACCAGCAACCGAAAAAAGCCGTCTTTGGTGGTCGGAGGGGGTGGAATATGCTGAATGATAGCTTCGAAGAGAGGCTCCATCGACTTGCTATCATCGCCGATCTCCTTCATCGCGTAGCCTTCCTTGGCGCTGGCGTAGATTACGGGAAAATCAAGTTGCTTGTCGTTCGCATTCAGCTCCACGAAAAGGTCAAAGATCATATCCAGCACCTTGTGAGGCCGCGCATTTTCGCGATCAATTTTGTTGATTACAACGATCGGACTTGCATTGTTTTCGAGTGCCTTTCGAAGCACAAATTTGGTTTGCGCTTGCGGACCGTCATGAGAATCAACTACGAGCAAAACTCCATCGACCATTTTCATTATCCGCTCGACTTCACCCCCAAAATCGGCGTGGCCTGGAGTGTCAACAATGTTGACGTGGTAATTCTTGTACCTGAAAGCTGCGTTTTTTGCTCGGATCGTAATGCCCTTTTCTCGTTCGAGATCCATTGAATCCATGACTCGTTCTTCCACTTTTTGGTTGGCTCGAAAGGTTCCGGATTGACGTAGCAACTGATCGACAAGCGTCGTCTTTCCATGATCGACGTGAGCTATAATGGCGATGTTGCGAATAAGATTCATAAAACGACGAGAGGCGGGAAGATGACCGTACCTGGTACCGGCGTCAAGCCCAGGGGCGGACAGTCCATCTGCTTATAGTTCAATGAGGGTTGAAATGTTTGCCTCAACCAGCCCGTGAAAATCGCCCGATCGTCAGATACTTACACTTCGAAAATTGATCGTTCGGG
>JAFAXJ010000223.1 GCA_019241095.1 Verrucomicrobiota bacterium
GCCGAACGAATTCGGTTTCGCTCTGATTCCACGCCTTCCGCAATACAGCTCTGACACCATTCATCCGAGTGAGAATCGCGCGGCATCAGAATGCACAAGAACGACAATCTTTCGAGCACGACCCAGGGGAAAATCCAAAGGCTATAATCAATAGCCGGACCGGCAGCAAAGAAGATCCTTCCTTCGGTTTGATCTCGAACAATCCGATTCCATTCATCCAGGTTCTCGGGCGAAAAATTGGATAAAAAGCATTTTACGAATACCTCCCGTTCCTCTTGACCTGGTTCCACAGAGAGCTCTGCAGCGAGTGTGCTACTCGCCTCTACGATCAGATTCGCCGCGGGATCCACTCTGAAGGAAACAAAACCCAACCGTTCCAACAGAAAGCAAATGTTCTGAACGCGCTTCATCGGGCCTACAATAACTAGGGACTAAAGATCACACTCTAGCGCGAGATCAGTTTAGCCTCAACCTTGGTGCACTTGGATGAAATCGATTTAGCAACATTCAATTATTGGCCAGCCAATCTGTGCAACTGCTAAGGCCGTCGATTTCTATTCCAGATGCATTGTTTCTTTGATCAAGATAGTTGTTTATGTCTCAGAGATAATTCTGAAAAGCTCCTCTACACGATGCGCGCAGGTATGTTGTTCGAGAATTCGCTCTAATCCGCTCGTACAAAGCGACTCGGCCAACTCCTGACTGTTCAAGACTCGTTCGATCAATAATGTCATCTCTTTACCATTTTCAGCAAACAATAGATCTCGCCCTTCTCTGAAAAGCCGCTCTCGATCATCCCAGGGAGCGGAGATCAGTGGAATGCCACAGGCAAGAGCCTCGAATGGGCGAATAGTTGGTATGCCAGGAAGTGCGTTAACATAGGGCCGGCGCGGAACATGCACGGTTATTCGAGCTCGCGAGAAAACTTCGGGAACTTTATAATTCGGAATCCAGCCGCCATAATCGATGTTTTCTTGATGTAAAACCTCCAATGCATTCTCGGGATACCTTACGCCATAGACTTTGGCAGAGATGCCTAGCTCGCGGACGGGACGGGCCATGAACTCCATCAATTCCTCTGAGCGCTCTTCATCGCCCCAATTTCCCACCCAGATCAGGTCGTAGCTTTTTGGGACTTCACGGTTTGGACGAAAAATACGAACATCTGCGGCCTCATGCCAAACCCACGTTTTCTTTGTCCATTGCATGCGCACATAGATGTCCCGCAGAGCTGAGCCATAGGCTAGCACTCCATCGAACTCACCGAGACCATACTGCGCATAGATCCCTGGTTCAGTAACAGCCCGATGATGCGTATCGTGAAACAAAAGTAAGAATGAGCCATTCTTTCTTCGGTAGTCACCCAGCTTCCGAATTAGGTAAGGACTATTCCATTCATGTACAATAACGACATCCGCTCCAGCAAGCATGTTATCGAGATCCAGTTCTCGATACCGTATGCTGTTGAGGGTCGGATAAGTTGCATGAAACTCGTCCAGGATTTCTGGTCCTCGTTCCTGCAGTAAATTTAGGAGACTCCAGGACTCTTCTGGCTCAAACACTGTCACGACGTGCTTCTTGTCTATCAATTCGGCGCAGATTCCTCTGAGAAAGTGAGCGTTGCCGTTGTTCCAGTCGGAGAGTAGTGAATGAGTAAAAAAGACAAATCTCACTGGCTATAAAGCGTTCAAAACCATTGGATCAGCCGCAAATTGAACGATCGCTTTCAAAAAACCTTCGGGTCGAGAGTCGGCTAGTTCAAACCCTTCCTCTATGCGATTAAGAGGAAAGATATTGGTGATTAACCCATTGAGCTGTATTAGGCCTTTCTGAACCGCAGCTGCAGCAGCATGAATCCCTGCTATATAAACAGCTTCTTCACGTTCGTGGGCATTAATGACGTCCAGGCCGCGCCAGTTCCATTGCTGCATGTTAACGGTGCGACCACCGTCTTGATGATAACCGGCAATGATCAGCCTGCCTCGCTCTTTCACCAGTTGACTAGCAATGTCTAGGGTAAGCTGCGCTCCGCCTGCTTCAAAGACCACATCACAAAGCTTTCCTTCAGTCAAACGAGCCACATCGTCTAATAAATTTTGAGGACTGTTCACCGAAGCCGCAAAAGATGCACCCAAACGCAACGCTAAATCCCGGGCAAATTGGCGTCGACTGAAACAGAGAACTCTAGCGCCCTGATCCAAACAAAGCTGAAGAAGAATCGCACCTAGAAAACCAATGCCTACAATCGCGACCCAATCCTTCTGCTTCACTCCCGAGCGGCGGAAGACATTAATTGCGCATCCTAAAGGCTCTCCAAGAAAGATCTGCTCGACCGAAAGATCCTGCAAAGCCACAAAAGCATTAGCACCGGCCAAATCGTACTCGGCGAAACCGTGCGAAGAAAGCATTGCCACCTTTTGACCGACGAGAGCGTCTGACACATCCTGGCCTACGGCATCTACCGTCCCAACGGCTTCATGACCTGGAGCGCCTGGCTCAAACGGGTACGAAAACCATGGCGCCCCTTTCCATGGCCCCAGATTCGAGGAGCAAATTCCACAATAATCTATTTTTATTCTGACCTGAGCGCGGTTTGGTACCGGCAAGGGTAAGGAGGTAATTCTAAATTTTCTTGGAGTAATTAGCTGAGCGGCCCACATCTTGATTCGAGCAGGTTCAACGTAGCGATGCCATGCAACCCTGAGATGGTCTCAGTGCTGAGCGGTGTCAGTGCTACACAACATCAGAGTCTAACACAATGTTAGATGCTGACACATTTCAGATGTTGACACAATGTCAGATGCTGAAAAAGGCGAATGCACCAAATACGAATTTATTCTTGCCGTGTAACCTGAGAGCATTGACAGGGACTCATCTGAAGTACAAAATGTAAGTACCTCGCGAACAGCCGCTTGAATGGCAGAGCTGGTCTCTAGAAGAAGAACCAGCTTTCAGAAAATAAGTCAATTGGCCCCGCGGGCGTATATAGCTGACCCTGTCGCGAAACAAGTCAATGCCGCAAACGAAATCCGCGCAAAAAAAATTGAGTCTTCTCGCGAGAATTTTCGGCGGATCACCGCAGCATCAATCAGCACTTGGGGGGTTTTGGATCGACCTATGACATATAACATTCTAATTACTGGCGGCGCCGGTTTTATCGGTTCGCATTTGGCAGACCAATTACTGCACGATGGACACCGTGTACGGATCCTTGATCGATTAATTCCTCAGGTTCACGGGCCTGAAAGCAAGCGACCTGATTATTTGTCCAAAGCCGTTGAGTTGATCATTGGAGACATCCGCGATGCTGGTATCGTGGAACAAGCGATAAAAGGGATAGATGTGATCTATCATTTCGGCGCTGCAGTCGGAGTAGGTCAGAGCATGTATCAGATCTGCCATTACTCTGAAGTGAACGCAATCGGGACAGCTACTCTGATGGAAGCCTTGGCAAGGCAACCGGTTGAACGCCTGGTTGTAGCCTCAAGCATGAGCATTTATGGAGAGGGTCTATATCGCAATTCGATCGGTGAAACGGTTGAAAACGCTTCCCGCTCGATCGCGCAGCTTAAATCGCACCGATGGGAACCGGTAGGACCAGATGAGGAATCGCTAACTCCAATACCAACACCAGAACACAAAATTCCAGCCGTGCCGTCCGTTTATGCATTGTCCAAATATTATCAGGAACGATTGTGCCTCAATGTAGCGCCGGCATACGGGATTTGTACCGTTGCGCTCAGATTCTTCAACGTGTTTGGTCCCCGCCAAGCACTGTCTAACCCTTACACGGGGGTTTTGGCGATCTTTGCTGCCAGATTATTAAATGGCAGACCACCTATCATTCATGAAGACGGAAGACAGTCTCGCGACTTCGTCTATATCAAAGATGTAGTGCAAGCTTGCATTCTGGCATTGAAGACCCCGGAGATAGGAGGCCAAGTGCTCAACGTTGGCAGTGGTCGTCATCTTAGTATTCTGGAGGTGGCGACTATTCTGACGAAGTTTCTCGATAAGAGAATCGCTCCTGAGATCAGTGGTAAGTATCGCGTTGGCGATATTAGAAATTGTTTCGCTGACATTTCGCTTGCGCGTGAAGTGCTCGGTTACAATCCTTCCTACACTCTGGAGTCGGGCATAGCAGAAATGGCGGAATGGCTTTCAACCCAACATGCTGAAGACCGATTACCGGCCGCCACTCGGGAATTGGCTCGTCGCGGTCTGGCAGCGTGAATGAGAAATTCAGCTAGGCATTCCGGTCACCTATGGGCAGGATAGATGAGATCTCTGACATAGATGCACTGGGGCCAGCCGCTGAATTACGATCTTTAAGACGGATTTTAATGACAGCGGACGCGGTGGGTGGTGTTTGGACTTACTCGCTTGATCTGGCAGCCGGACTTCAACGGCGGAACGTTGAAATTATTTTAGCAGTAATGGGACCGCGTCCATCAGAAAAACAACGTCAGGATGCGCGGGCTCTCCAGAATCTTCACCTCGCAGAAAGCGACTTCGAACTTGAATGGATGGAGTCACCTTGGGAGTCAGTTGATGCCGCAGGAAACTGGCTGCTGGAACTTGCAGCAGAAAGAGAGGTTGATGTAATTCATCTGAACGGTTACAGCCACGCGCGCTTACCGTGGAACTGTCCTTGCTTGGTAGCGGCACACTCCTGCGTCAATTCCTGGTGGAAAGCTGTGGCGCCTGAAACTACGCCTCCCGACTTGGCTGAATATACGAAGCGTGTCGCAGAGGGACTAAACTCCGCTAGTCTCGTGATTGCTCCAACTGCAGCGATGCTGGAAATGCTCAAATCTTTTTACCTCTTTTCTGCGCCCACCCGGATCATTGCAAATGGATGTTCCACGGCCAGTTTTTGGCCCGCCGAAAAAACGTGTGAGATTATCACAATCGGACGTCTTTGGGATGAAGCCAAGGGCATGCATTTCCTTGATGAAGTTGCGCAGTCGGTAAAATGGCCGATTTACGCAATTGGGAACACATTGCATCCGGCGGGGAATAGCGTCTCAGCGTCTCACCTTAGAACTTTAGGGCCTTTAACTCGCGAGGAAATAGCTAATCGGTTGCGTGCCTCGGCTATCTATGCAGCTCCAGCAAAATATGAACCATTTGGGTTAGCGATTCTCGAGGCTGCGCTTTGCGGTTGTGCACTTGTGTTGAGTGATATACCGAGCTTGCGTGAAAACTGGCACGATTCGGCGATTCTCGTCGATGTTAAGGATCACGCAGCTTGGGAAAAGGCTTTGAACCAGTTGATTGAGATGCCAGCGTACCGCAATGAGTTATCAAATTCAGCGCGCACCCGCGCGCTGGAACTGAAACCAGAGGAAATGAGCGAGCGATACTTCGATGCTTATTGCGAATTATTACTTCCGGCGCCAGCCGGACTTGCCGAAAAGTCATCGAAGAAATGAGAATAGGATTTTTTGGATCAAGCATTGTGTCGGCCTACTGGAACGGAGCAGCTACTTACTACAGAGGCATTGTCAAAGCTCTTCACCACCTCGGTCACAAGATCACGTTTTTTGAGCCGGATGCGTATGATCGTCAGCAACATGTTGATCTTCATCCGCAATCATGGGTGGAGGTCGTTGTTTATGCGAATAGCAAAGCAGCTGCCTTACAGCAGGTGGAAGAAGCAAGCCACTTTGACCTGATTGTAAAAACCAGCGGAGTTGGGGTTTTTGATGATTTATTGGAACAAGCGGTGTTAACGTTGAAGACCGAAAAGCGACAAGTTGTTTTCTGGGACGTAGATGCACCAGCCACGCTCGACCGAGTCCTCGAAGATATTAACGATCCTTTCCGGATGTTAATTCCCCAATATGATTTTATTCTCACCTACGGAGGAGGCGAACCGGTAAAGACGGCGTATAAAGCCCTTGGTGCAAAAGCGTGTCATCCGATCTATAATGCGCTTGACCCTGAAACTCACTTTCCAGTCCCCGCCGTAAATAAGTATCAATCA
>JAFAXJ010000409.1 GCA_019241095.1 Verrucomicrobiota bacterium
AGTTATCGTGCATTGATCAAGCGGTTGTCGATGACTGAGGATAGATCTTCATTATCATTACTCGCTGGAGTTAATCTAGTAGAACAAAATGAGTACGCAGAACTTATATTATATATACACAGAGGAGACCTTACTTAGCCAACTCGTATGCAAAACTAAGTCCTGCATACTTGATTATTCGACGCGAGGTCTTTAGACTTTAGGAAGAAGCTCGGATGATCGCGCGGTTCGAAGGTAGGAAGCTCAGTAAACTCAGCTTTTCTGGTCGCAGGAGGAACTCGATGAAAGTATACAAAATCGAGTATAGGATACCTTAAGCCTTGATGCTCTGGACGCCCCTGCTACCTCACTAGCGGGGGCTAGCGGTTAAGAATTTTTTTGCTAGCAATCATGATACCAAACCAGCCAATTTCGGACTGAGAAGCCGGTACGCACTGCGCCTTTACGATTGGGCAAAGGAAAATGTCTCAGCGCGCAAAAGGGAGATTTCTCTCGAGGATCTTAGGGATGTGCTCGGGGTAGGGGAGATAAGGGACGCCACCGGAAACATCTTGCGCGAAGCCACGGTTCGCCCCTGGACAAACTTCAAGCAGCGAGCGTTAGATGTGGCCATCAGGCAAATTAACAAAGAAACCGATTTGAGCATCGAGATTAAATCAATAGAAAAAGTTAAGTATAGCCGTATAACCAAGTTAGTTTTCAACATCAGCCGGAAATCATAATAGCGATGATCAGAGTTGCCGTTTTCTCCTTTGGCGTCATCGCAATGTTCGATTGATCGCAAAAATACAGTATCTCCACCAGTGCTCAAAGTAGCGCTTCGTCTCGGTGCTAAATGAAATTGGTACCGACAGCAGCCAGCACGTAAACCTAAAATAAGGCGCAAACTGAAATCGCCCACGGATTGGATTAAAGCTTTCCACCGTTATATTGCGAAACATCCTTCAAGCTTGGACATAGATCAGCCCCAAGCTTCAAGTCAATGGGGCAAGAGACAACGACGTGGGAGTAAATACCCGCTTGGGCAGATACTGGAGACCGGGTTCACGGTTTTAGGGGATAACGAGATCCGGCCAGTTTATGAGCGAAGTCGATGTCCTGCGGGAGAGGCTTTCGACCGGCCTGCGGAAACGACTTGTAAGAATTATGCGAAGAAACCAAAAGCTGACGAATGTAATAAGGCCGGACCATTCAATTCGCAAAAAGGGACCAGGAACACTTACTCCGAACACAAAAACGCCCTCCATGGCCAAAACTAAAAAGGAACGTTTTCATCATATGTTCTTTCCCACAACCTTCAGCGCAGCCAGAATTTCTTGATCGCGCTTTCGTCGGACCAGCAACCAGCCCATGTTTAAAGTTTTGGCCCGATTTGAGATTCTGTCAGTAGCGCTGCCGGTTCGTGTGGGAACGGCACCGCTTCTAGTATCGTTTGGTGTCGTGGGCTTGCCTCGATTGGTTGTAAGACTGCAATTTCTGCTTGCTCTACGCCGACATGCAAATCCCGGAATTTCCTCGCAGTAACAATGACGCGCGATTCTAGCGAGCCGATCGCTCTGTTGTAACTTTCCACAGCCCTGCCTAAGCGCTGCCCGACATCGGCCAGATAACCGGCCGTGTCAGTAATCCGCTTGTAGAGTTCCTTGCCGAGCCCAGCGATTTGTTTGGCGTTTTCGGCCATTCGTTCTTGTCGCCAGCCGAATGCTATCGCCTTCAGCAACGTGATCAGAGTTGTAGGAGTCGCCAAGATCACCCTTTGCTCGACACCGAGTTCAATGATGGAGGGATCGACTTGCAGTGCGGCACTGAACAAGCTCTCGTTAGGGAGAAAGAGAATCACAAAGTCCGGGCTGTGTTCGAACTGTTCCCAGTAAGATTTCTTGCTTAACTCCGCGATACGGTCACGGATCAATCTTGCGTGTTCGCCGAGCTTTTCCAGACGAAGTTTTTCATCCTGCTCCTCAATTGCTTCAAGGTAGAGGGCGTTCGGCGTTTTCGCGTCCACAACGACTCTATGGCCTCCGGGCATCTGGACTATCAGGTCCGGCCGGAGATGTCCGTTCTCCGTTTTTGCCTGCTGTTGCTCCAGAAAGTCGCAATGCTCCATCATGCCCGCTAACTCAACCACCCGCTTTAGCTGAATCTCACCCCATCGGCCCCGCACCCGAGGCGTTCCAAGTGCTTGGACGAGGTTACCGGTCACTTGCTGTAGACGGCTCTGAGTTTCCAGGAGGTTTCTCACCTGTTGTGTCAGCCCTTCATAGGCGCCAGCACGATCCTTTTCGATCTGTTGAATTTTGGAATCAACTTTCTCTAGCGATTCTTTAACCGGCTTAACGAGTTCGCTTATTGACTGTCGCCGGTTCTCGAGATCAGTTTTGGCCTCTTGTTGATATCTCTCCAGTTTTTCTTTTGCGAGTAAGATGAACGCTTCGTTGTTGTTCTTCAGTGCATCTGCGGACATCGCCCTGAATGCGTCGGAGAGGGCGACTCGAGCCTGATCTAAAAGCTGAAGTTTCTCCTGAGATGCTCGACGTTCCTCAGATAAAGTCGTCTCGAGTTCTGCCCTCTTGATTTTAGTGTCCTCCAGTGATTGGCGATGCGTTTGAAGCTCGGTCTTGAGCTCTTCAAGTTGTTGAGCCTTCTCATTAAGATTGTTCTGGAGATGGGTGACAGATTGCTCGGCTGCCGAACGAGCCATAGCTTCTTGCTGGAGTTGGTTCTCCGTTTGACGAACTATTTGTTCATTGGTTGAAGCTTCGGACGAGATTTGCGTTAACTTCTCAGTGCGCTCCTGCAAGGCTCTCTGAACGGCAGATAGTTCGGCTTCGAGCTCCGCTCTGATGAAAGTTTCTCGTGCCTTCGAATGGCTGCGCACTAGAACGAACGTCACTCCCACCCCGACTAGAAGGCCTGCTGTCAGAAACGCGGCTTCGATAAAGATTTCGAGATGAATCATGTGTTTGGATCTTCAAAGGAAGTTCGCTTGAGGGCATTTGTATGCAAAACAGAACTATGCATACAACGGCTATTCGACTCGCGGTGTTGAGACTTTAGGAAAAAGCTCGGATGACCGCGTGATTCGAGACTAGGAATCTCAAGTAAACTCAGTTTCTGTGATCGCAGGAGGAACTCGAACAGAGTATACAAAT
>JAFAXJ010000538.1 GCA_019241095.1 Verrucomicrobiota bacterium
CAAAGGTCTGGCCTAATGCGAGCAAAAGCGGCGAGACTGTGAACACTGCGATTGATTGAATGTTGAACGGGTTAAGGATGAAGCTCGCGTGGTAAATATAGCGGGCCCAGGACTCGAAAATCACCAGCAGCAAAGCCAGGAATATCCAAGCCCGCAAGGCTGCGACCCAGGCTACCCACCCGGCCTGTTCCATATCACCAGGAATCGGCAACTGGGTATTGCCAGCTCCTTGACCGGCCGTATGGAGCTCAGGATCTGATCTGGATGCTGAATGATCGTTCAAAACAAACGGTTCGTTACGCAGCACGTAAGATTGCCATCCGAAGCCTAATCCGAGTAAATGAACCTCTTGGTAGCTGGGTCGTCCACGTTATTTTTATCGATTACAGTAAAACCGGTACCGATAAGAGGTGGCACTGATTGTCCAGTGAGATGAGCAAAAGCGGTAACAAGCCCGAAATATCCAATCTCGGCGGGATGCTGTGCGATCGCTATGTCGACATTGCCTGACTTGATTTCACCCACAATTGAGGTCGGCGCGTCGAAAGCGACAACCCGGATCTTTCCGGTAGCATTGGCCTGTTTGACGCCGTTCGCAGCCCCGGTAGCCGAAAATAGATTTGCACCAAAGACGCCGGCCAGATCGGGATTTCGAGCGAACACAGACTGCAGCTGCGACGCGGCTTTATTGGCATCATCATCATTAAACTGAGTATCGAGCACAGTTATGTTCGGATGTTTTTTCATTTCCTGTTTGAACCCTTGCTCGCGCTGGTCAGTAGTCGATATTCCTGGCTTTACGTTCGAAACGTAAACTTTGCCCTTTTCTCCGATCGCTTTGGCCAGAGCACGGGCTGCTATTTCGCCGCCGGCGACGTTATCTGATGCGACATAGGATATCGGGAAATCCGCTTCGCCAGACCCTGTTTGATACCGTCCATCACCGATGAATGTGTCCACAGTAACGACCGGTATACCTGCTGAAAAGGCGCTCTTTAATGGTTGGATGAGCTGAGTCTTATCTGTAGGCGCGATAAGAATAGCGTCGGGCTTGCGGCCAACTACTGCGTTTAGTACGGGGACTTGCTGCACCACATTAAATTCGGGAGCTCCCTGAAACACTAAGTCGACACCCAGAGAAGTCGCCGCAGCTTGCGCCCCTTTCCGCATCGTAATGTAAAACGGATCGGTAGTGAGCCCTGGAATCAGAGCAATCGTGAATTTTTTGTCGGCAGCGCTTGTCGGAATCGATGTCGACAACAAGGTTGTAGCGAGGGTCGCAAAGACCAAGCCATTCAGGAAACGGTTTTTCATATTCTGGAGGAAAGTGGGGGCAGTTTCTAACAGCTCACCTATCCGGATGAGCGTGACAATAGGGACAGATGTTTAACCGTTCTTCAAGGAGTATTTGCAAGCATAATCAGCCAGCAAGCAGGCAGTTATTCAGCTTCCTTTAGCGGAGGCGGCGGGTTCGGCGGGTGGAGGTAGCTGGAATCTGGCAACTTGGGGGGAGGCTCTCCCGCGGTCTTGGCTCCCGGCGAACATCAGGGTAATTATATCGCATTCTCATACCAGAATCGCGGGCCAGCACTCAGCGACAGGATTAAACTTTACCAGTGGATCACTTTTCGGTCCCTGAAAAACTTCCCGCTCAGTTCACAAGACGCTTCGGTTGCGAGCCAAACGGCAGTATCGGCTCCTTGCTCCACTGATCTCGATGCCCCCGCACCTCCCATGTCGGTGCGCACCCAACCAGGACACATAACATACACAGAAATGCCTTTTGGCCGGAGGATCTGGTCGAGCATGATGGTTATCCCGTTTACTGCTAGCTTGGACAAGCAATAGCTCGGGACCTGAGCCGATAAACCTCCAAGCTCGCCATATCCGCTTGAGACATTAATAATTCTTGCCCCATCGGACTTTTCTAACAAAGGCAGGAAAGCTTGCGTGACTCGCAAAGCCCCGAATGCATTGGTTTGAAAGGTCTCGATCAAGCGCTCGCGAGGAACCGTGAGAATATTCAAGCCCTCGTCTGGGTAGATCCCGGCATTATTGATCAAGACGTCAAGTCGATCTGTATTTTTGCTGACCTGACGAGCCGCCTCCGAAATACTTGCGTCATCCGACACGTCTAGAGCTAAAAATGAAGCGCTAGAACCAAGCTCCTCAGCCGCTTTTTTTCCCGCTTCAGTCTTTCTCGCGCCAATCTGAACCTTAAAACCGCGCGCACAAAGCTCCTTTGCAATCTGTCTTCCAATTCCTTTATTTGCGCCTGTCACTAACGCAATCCTGTCGTTACTCATGCAGAATCTTACCAGCTCTCTAGTTTCCGGTCCCGGATAAATTTACCAGCAAGAATTCAGCGGAGCTCTTCCGGGCGAGTTTGTTACTGAACCGGGCCAAGCCGTGATCAGGCTTGGGATTGCAGGCCCTTCTCTGAAACTGAATTCGTGGCCGCACTGCAGGGGGGTTCAGTTGGGAGCCGAGTTCTTGTGCGCCTCTACTTAAGGTTGAGTAGCGTTCCTTATAGCTTTGGTCACAGAGGCTGGAGAGCTCGATTTGGGACCTGCCCCTGGCTCATAGCGCTGAAAGACCCCTTGCT